>JAGLCZ010000446.1 GCA_023145975.1 Candidatus Hydrogenedentota bacterium
CAAGACTTTCGACAGCACCCACGCCCATAGCCTGTACCCCGATATTACCCAATGCGGTGGCTTCGATGGGACCGGCTGTTACAGGGATACCACACGCATCAGCCGTCATCCGGCACAGAAGTTTATTCTGCACCCCACCACCGATAATATATAACCGTTCCGTTTTTCGTTTCAGCAGCGCATCAAGATTATGGAGCGTTTGCCGGTATTTCAGTGCCAGGCTTTCAAGAGCACATCGTATGATTGCACCCCGTGTTTCGGGTACGGGTAAGCCTGCTTCACGACACAAAGTCTGTATCAGTGCAGGCATATCTTCCGGTGCAATCAAGCGGTCATCATCCAGGTCAATACATCCGTTGAACGCTTTACTTGCCTTTGCTTCCGCAGTAAGATCGCCATAATCCAACGAATGACCGTCGATGCGTTCCCAGCTTCGCCGACATTCTTGCACAAGCCAAAGTCCGAATATATTTTTGAGGAACCGGATTTTGCCGCCTGCACCGCCTTCATTGGTAAAATCCTGTTTCAGGCTTTCAGCGCTGACATGAGGTTCATCCAGTTCTGCGCCCAGGAGTGACCAGGTGCCGCTGGACAAATAGGCCCAGTTTTCCGACCCTGAAACAACGGGAACTGCTGCAACAGCAGAAGCAGTGTCATGCGATGCTGTTGCGATAACGGGTACATTCGGGTTGATGCCGGTTAGTTCGGCAATATCGCTGCGAACAGGCCCCAAAACTGTTCCCGGAAGCACGGGTTCCTGTAACAGATTTCGGGGCAATTTCATTTTATTTATTAAGTTGTCGTTCCACGTGCGTGTATAGGGATCCAGCAATTGCGTAGTAGATGCATTGGTATATTCACACGCTTTGCAGCCGGACAACAGGTAGGCAAAGAGATCACCCATCATCAATAGTGTATCTGCTATGGGGAGAATGGGCGAGTTGTTTTTTTGGTAACTCAGCAGCTGGTACAGCGAATTAAAGGGAAGAAACTGTATGCCTGTAGCAGTGTATACTTCTGCACGCGGCACGATAGTAAAGGCATACTCCTGCATACCATTGTTGGCTTTATCCCGGTAATGGCGGGGGTTCGCCAACAAGGAACCGTCTGCTGCGAGAAGTCCAAAGTCCACCCCCCAGGTATCCACGGCAATGCCGTCCAAATCAGGACCATACTCACGAACACATTGCGTCAATCCCCGGATCATCTCTTCATAAATACGTGCTGCGTCCCATTGCCGTACCCCCAGCATAAACAATCCTTCTGTTCGGAAACGATGCACCACCTTCAGTTCAATGCGGCCCTTATCTAAAATCCCCAGTACGGCGCGTCCGCTTTCTGCGCCTAAATCAAAAGCCAGAAACCGATGCTGTTTACTCATGTTATTCTCCTGAAAATATTGTAGTGCCCTGCGAATATGCCCCAAAATGTTAACTCTCGTTTCTCCGAATACAATACGTTGTTTTGTAGGGAAATGGCAAGTTCTCAGTCCGAAAAGGGTTTGAAAGTATACGTAACAGCATTTACGCCAAAAATTATCAGAATTCTGATGGGTATTTCTTTGCGCTATGTATCTTGTGATATTATTCGTGCGTGGCAGGCGCAGGGTTTGCCATACACACTCTTAAAAGGAGGACGGCTGATGATTTACAGAATGGCATTAATGATGAGTTTGATGGTGGTTATGGTTGGCTGTGTTCATGGCACAGGGCAGCGGATGATTCCGGTGGAACGCGACTATGGCGCCGTGGAAGAAGTGACAGAGTGCGAAGCAAACAAAGCAGTTGCTGATGCGCATGCAGTAGGCGCAGGCCTTTTTGCACCGTACGAGTATGATTCTGCTGAACATTACCTGGCATGGGGGGATCATGAAGCCTCCGAAGGTGATGCAAGAGGTGCTTGGGATTTTCGCGGTTTAGCGAAGATGTTTGCCGAAGAAGCACTTGCCAAAGGTGCTGGTATCCCGGCGAAAGATCCGATGCCGGTACCCGAACATCACGAAGACTGCATGGCAGAATTTGATCGACTGGTAGCACGTTACAAAGAACTTGACCCGTGCAAGGCGAAACTTATTGCGCCCGGTTCTTATGCACATATCGAAGCGGAGCTTTCCATTGCAGAACATGAGTTAATGGAAAATTGTCATTTTCTGCAGGCATTCCGCCACATGCTGTGGGTGGAAGCGGATATCGATGCGATTTGGGCCAAAGATACCGACGCCGATGGTGTTACCGATATGACAGACGGTGAACCCTGGATCGCTGAAGATAAAGATGGCTTCCAGGATGAAGACGGTATACCTGAGCCGAAACCTTATCCTGT
>JAGLCZ010000447.1 GCA_023145975.1 Candidatus Hydrogenedentota bacterium
CTGGAGAAACTCTTCTATATTAGCGTCCTCAGTCGCTTCCATATCCCTGCGTTTTTGCAGATAGTGTGCGTACTTCCCCTTTTCTTCCTCGTTCCACGCATTTGCTTCCGTATACGCACCGCAGAAGGGAACTGCCAGATCAATCCAACAGGAAAGCATTCGCATTTCCCTGTCTGTCAGTTGAACATCATTATGCCCCGCTTGTATCCTCTCAATGAGGGGGCTGCACATAGCCCCTGTGTAACAAGGGTCGTACAAGGAGGGTGCAGACTGCGCATTAATCCAGCGAAGGGGTCCGTCTTCGGGACCGCCTTTTGTAAGGTTCAAATATGATTCGCTCCAATAGCGTTTTGCCCGTTCTTCCCGGTGTGTTACCCCAAGCAGACTGAATGCCGGTTTTGTATTTTCTATTACTTGCGCAGGGACATGATCGCCATAATGGCATTTGATGCAATGGTGATCAAGAATAGGCTGAATACGTTCCGGGAAACTAAAGCCTTTGGGCATACCATAAGATTCATCCAGGGATTGTACCCCTGCTTTCACGGCAAGTGTTGGAGATGCTTGCGCAAGGGGTGTCCTGTTCGTGTGTTCATGGCAGCCGACACAGGATTGCGTTTCGCCGGGCTGCAGGGTAGACCAACTGCGCATACTCTGCAGGGCGCGTCCATTTTCATCCAATGCTTGAAAATATACGGGGGTTCGCGCCGGAACAGAAAACAGAGCGGAGCCATCTGCATATATCTTTGCATTGCCCAAAGGTATCTTAACATCCCAGCTCCCATTCCCAATGGCTATGGGAGTTGAAATCAATGCCGAACCGCCAACACCACTACTCCGGTTTTCACCTATACCGGCAGCGCGAAATTCCAGAGCAACTACCCGCAATTCCTTGACGGCACCGCGGGCAACCCCTTTAAGCCCCTGCCCCACGTAAATATCCTGTATGTAATAGGTGCCTGATTGCTGACGATAATCTACCGTAGTCGGGCGCAGATCCGGTTGGGGGCGCGCTGCTGCAGGAACCATGCGCCCCACCGATAATTTCCTGTCCCTATCGCGATAAAGCAATTCCCGTTCCCCCTGGATATTCATGAAATACAGACCGAACACGGGCGTATGCATTTGCTTTGGAGAGCCTGCCCCTTCCCAGCCGCGGGGTGCATAAGCCACCAGAAAATGATCTTTATCCACGGGGTAGGGATACTTGAACAAATCCCCTTCCTGACCATAGCGATCTATTCTTTCGGCAGGGGTGGCGCGTACCGGTGCGATCAACTGCGCTCCCGTGTTTTCCTGTCGCCCCAAAGCCGGATCAAGTACTCCCAATTTCCCTGCCTGCCAACTGTGATGTCCTGTGAATATTGCCATCACTTTTTGGGTACCGGGAATACCCCGTGCATGAAGGATCGTGGTGGGAAACCATGAGTTATTGCCGTAGAACTCCCGTTGCGCCGTACCATCGGGGAACATCTCGAAAAGCCCTTGTGGGTATAACTGTCCACGATCACTATAATCCCAGCGTGTATATAACACACGACCATCTTCTGTGACTGACGGGTAATTATCATGTACCTGATCAAAGGTCAATCGGCGCAGATAACGTCCATCAGGCGCACAGGTATACAGGTTGGACACT
>JAGLCZ010000448.1 GCA_023145975.1 Candidatus Hydrogenedentota bacterium
GTATAACTGCGGCAGACTAAACAGGAGTATCTGCTGCAGTTACGGATGAGTCTTTTGTATATACAGGGGATACTGGATTGCTGATAGTGAAAAAGTTATTGTTTCAGTTGATTTCCAGACCTGCCGCCCAAAGGGCTGCCTGCCGATACAGATCGCGTATTTCGGCAGGATGAAACGCAGCGGGATCGTGTCCCAGGACACTATGAAAAACACGTCCGCCAGTTTCTTCGACAACAAATGCCATGGGATAGCGTTGTTTATCAACGGTTGAAACGGCATCACACAGAACCGTTATGGGCGTGTTTCCATCCAGACAGGTATACAGCTCGTCAGTGGTTTCAAAAGATTCGATATTTTTGGTAACGGGGTGGTCTTTATTGCTTATGTGTACCTTGAATGTTCCATGGGGATCGTGCCCGCGCAGTGCCGGATTCCAGATGCGTCCGGCGACGGAAACAAACCCGGTATTATCCTGAAAAGCGCCGCATCCGAAATGGACGATAACGAGTCCGTTGCCTGCAGCAACATAGTCCGCCAAACCTTCAAGACATTCGTCATTGAGCGGTATCCGTTCCTCATAGTTTTTAAAATGGAGTACAGTGGCGTTGTAGTGCTTGAGCAGCGGAGAACCGTAGAAGGCGGGACATTCATTGATGGATACTTCCAGCCGGTCATCTTCACGCAGTACGGCTGCAAGTTCAGGTGCGGTGGCACGCCAGTCATGTCCTGTATAGTCATCTCCTGTAACGATTACGACACGTTTCGGTTTGGCGGGTGCGATGCGTTCTAAAAGAAAGATTTCGTTTACCACGGCATTGGGACCGGCCTCGTTGACAAAGGCAACCTGCAGTATTCCTGTTTTTCCATAGGGAGCCGTGAGGGGAAGCAACACCCGTGCCCAGGAGGATTTATCTTTGCTGTAAGTGAGCGGCGGTGCAGCGGGCAGCACGGTGTCCCAGGTGGTGCCGTCTTCAGAAAAACGTACCGATTGTCTGCGGCCGCTGTTGTCTGCATCCCACCAGGTAAACCCAAGGACATAGTCCGTCTTTGGATTGAGTTTACTTATTTTGTATACCACCTGTTCTTCATGGAAGGCTGCCGTAGCGACCGCACCTTCTATACCGGGAAAGGTGTATGCAAGCCCTGAGAGCAAAGTAATTGAAGGTGCGGCAGATGCCAATGGACGCTGTGGCGCACCACAATTTAAGTAGGTTACAATTTGGTAGCCGTCTGGAAATATCACATCTTTTTGCAGGACGGAAGCGCGTTGTTGTTCTGTATTTAAAGCTGCTGCGACTTGTGCCCGATGCACGTCGGCAACGATGTCTTGTAAGGCAGGTCCTATGGCAGCGGCAGCGGCAGCATCCGTTCTGACAGCCAGTGCTTCTCCCAGTTTATTTTGAATTTCGGGGGCAAGTTCCGCTTCTATTTCTACCAGTGCTTTTGCAAGAGATTCATCACTTTCCAGGGCATTTAATATTGCCGGAATAAATTGTGTGTTTTCCTGCTTCAGGGCATTTAGCAATAAGGCTGACGGATCGTGGTGGTGTTGTAAGAGTCCGTTAAATCCGGCAATCTTTAATACTTCCGAAGTGCCTTCACGATATAGAAACTCATAAATACTAAGGGCATATTCAGGGGTATCTTTTCCGGCAGGTCCATTGGCACATTGTAACAGTGCTTTTTCCAATGCGGCATCCGGACCTTTTCGTGTACGTGCAAATAGAAGTGCTTGTGCGGCATCATAATCGCCAATTGTTCCCAGTGCTGTTGCGGCAGCGGTATGATCCGGGGTGTCAAGCAGCGCCGCCAGTGTTTCTATGGAGATTGCTGCACCACGATTACCCATAGCATTGATTACGCCGATGCGGTAATTCCCTTGCAGTATCGGAACGGCTTCGCGCAATGCACGGTTGGCTTCCCCCCGCGGAATACGTTCCAGTGCTGCAAGAGCATGGGTTACGAGAACAGGATCCGCCAGTAAGGCCGCTATTGGAAATACTGCCGGCGATGTTCCAATACGGCTCAGCAGTTCACAGGCAGCGGCTTTACCATCGGTGGTTGCCTTTTCATTTTCAA
>JAGLCZ010000449.1 GCA_023145975.1 Candidatus Hydrogenedentota bacterium
GGATATTGTTCACGTAACCGGGAAATAAATTCGCTTTCAATATCTGTGGTAATTTCATTGGCATTCCCATGGGCAAGCACTTCTGCCGAGATGGTAATCTGGCGCATTCCATCACTTCGTTTAATAACGGAAACTCCCGGACCGTATTCTATTGCCGCTACCGAGCGCAAAGGTACTTCATCGCCCCGGGGGGTTCGAATGCGGATACGTTCAAAGTCATCCAGACTGCGGCGTTCGCCAAGAGGGTACCGTACCCGTACCCGTACATCATCCCGTCCACGCTGAATACGTACCGATTCTCTTCCAAAGTATCCTGCAAATAATTGGGTGCCGAGATCGGCAACTGACAGCCCGAGTGTATGTGCCTCCGGTTTGAGGCGTAGTCGAAATTCATTTTGACCGGGTCGAAAGTCATGCTGAATTTGATACACCGCATCATACGTGCCCAATTTATTTTTCAGTTTTTCTGCCGCTTCCAGCATTTTTTCGAGAGAACGGCCGCGAAGGCGAATTTCTATGGCAGACCCGGGCGGGCCCATCTGTGCTCCTTTAATTGCCAATGACGTACTGCCCGGTATAGCACCAACTTCTTTTTCCCAGGCGGCAATCAAGTCGATGCTGCTTATGCTTCGATCTTCAGCAGAAACGATTTCGACGCGCATACCGCCTACATGGCTGCCTTTATTGCCTGCTCTAGGATCTATTCCCGATCCCACCAGGGCATAGATATTCTTGAGTAGAGGTTCTCCGGACTTTGTGGGAAAACGATTGCCGACAGTTTTAATGGCCTCTTCCAGTTTCGCAACGGCTTCTTCTGTGATTTTCCGGGGAGTCCCACTGGGAAATTCAACATCGGCTAAAATGATATCCCCATCCAATTTCGGGAATAACATAAACCGAACCATACCGCCCCCGACGAGCCCCCCCATAATAATCATCATGGCTATGGCCATAGACAGCGTAATATATCGCCACTGTAATGCACGAAGCAATACAGGTTGATATAGGTGCTTTACACTATATACAAGTGCCGCATTTATATGGGTGTGAAAAGCGTGACCGAAACGAGCCAGTATATTTCTTGCCTTAAAAGAGCGATGAGGGTCGGGCAGATGGTTTAGGTGGGCAGGTAATAAAATCAGGCATTCTACGAGGGATATGATCAGGCAGGAAATTACCACCACCGGAAGTTGTGAAATAAATTTCCCCATAATACCGCCTACAAACATAAGAGGAATAAAGGCAATAACCGTAGTGGTTACTGCAGCGATTACAGGCATTCCCACCTCCATCACCCCTTCTACAGCAGCCTGCAGCGGTGATGCGCCATTCCGGCGAGCCACATAGATGGCTTCACCCACGACAATGGCATCATCTACAATGATGCCGATTACCATGATGAGTCCAAACAAGGTGACCATATTCAGGGTAGTGCCTATAACCCACATAATGGCGAGAGCGCCTGTAATGGAGATAGGTAAACCCATACCCGCCCAGAAGCTCAGTCGAATATCCAGAAACAGCCAGAGCAATGCAAATACAATAACAATACCGATTGCACCATTCCGGATGAGTAAATTTAACCGTGACTGCAGCACATCGGTACTGCCGCCCCAGGGTTCCAGATAAACGCCCGGCGGTAACGTTGCCTGCTTTTTAGTGATGTAGTCGCGGACAACGCGATCGATGGCAAGAGTGTCTTCTTCCGACGTCTTCTGCACCATTACCGAAACACAACGATGTCCATTGAATCTGGAAAACAAGGCATTCTCATCAAAAGTATCTCGAACTTCTGCAATGCGATCCAGGGTAATAACTTCGCCATTGGGACGGGACAGCGCTACGATTTTTGAGAAATCTGCCC
>JAGLCZ010000045.1 GCA_023145975.1 Candidatus Hydrogenedentota bacterium
AGGCACATCTTCTGTCTTCTTAATAAGTTCAGGTGCGATCACTGGCTGAATTTTAGGGGGTACTTCATTGGCAGACTGTGCCTGTGCGGCGTAGGTGAGACAGTGGGCACGCCATTCAGCAAGTACTGCAACAGCACTTCCTTCAATTTTTCTACCCGCTTGGTCCAAATTTTTAGATTCATCAATTAAACGTCGCACTTCCCCTAAAATCCAATCCCCTCGCTCCCGCGTTTGTGCTGTTCCGGCACTTCCGGTCAGATAAAGGGATTGTAATTCAGCTGCACGTACTGTAGTGTCTGTGAGGGGCTCCAGAAAATATTCACCTCTGTTTTCTTCAACAGAACAGAGTGTTCGCGCTAGTTTTGCAAGGGTCATGATAGCAGGGCAGGCAACTTCCCCGGGTAATTTTTGCAGGTGCCAATCTTCTTCGAGACGAGGTAATACACGTAGTAGCTTTAGAAAACGTAGTCTGCTCCCTTTTCCCTGTGGTGATTCTGAAATATTGCGGACCAAGTCAAGAATAGCAGGAGGTAATTGATCTGTCAGAAGGTTATTATCAAGAATATTTTTAGTTATGACTGTTATTTCTTGTAGAGCCGCTTCTCCCAGAATAACCCCGCTATTTCCGGTCAGGTAGAGTGGATTTTCTCCCACAGTGAATTTTAGAAATCCATCATTTATTTCAGGCAACGGCAGTATATTTCCAAGAGCATCAGTTAATTCAATGGATACCGCGCCACCGATAGGTATTGATATTCTTTTATTTTCTTGTTCACTCCAGAGTGCGACAAACCAGGATGCACCGTCGCTAAATACCGGTGCCTGTACATTTTCTTTAGATGACAGTGTGCCGACATAAGAATTATAGTGAAATCGTAATGCCAGTCCATTTAGATAGGCCATGATTTCATGAACACCTGTGTCATCGGTCAGTACATTGGCATTTAGACCTATGTACGAGATATCAGCCGTGCAGTATTGGAAAAACTTGTGGATAAAACGGAGGGTCTGACCCGTGTCATATGGTTTCCAAATGGGGCATAATATATTTATTTTCCATCCCTCTTGACCTTGCTGTGCTGCGATATTCTTAATGTTATTTAGTTCTGTGAGTTCTGGCCAGTCGAAAGTCATGAGGGTAGCATGCCGTGCTGATAAAGATGGATTTTCCAGCAGGTGCTTTTCAAAGGCGGATACATTGGGCACTACAATAGAAATACTTGCAGGGCACCCGATTTTTCGCATAATATCGGGAATATTGATGTCATTTATTTTGGTATTATCAGGAGAAATATCCATGCGAAAGATATGTTCGCATTGTGCTTGAATAAGTGTCACATCTTCCTCTGAAAAGTTGTTTACTTGATCCAAAGTCATTGCTACAATGAGGTTTGCATGGAAGCGAGATGCATTCGTTGCCAGCTTCAAAAAATGAGGATTGTCCATATCGCATCTGAATGTGTCTATGCCGATACTTCTAATAGCTGGAAAAGGACATGTTTCTTCCTCACCTTTACAGTAGGTATAGATGGGAAGGTGATGGAGAGAATCTGGACGGTCAATGCGGCAGAAACTTGCTTGTGAAGTAAAGGTGTCTTCTTCGGTTTGCATGTCGATTTCAATAGTATAAAATCCTCTATCCCTGGGGGCATTATGAACAGCATACCAGTATTCAGAATTTGCATGGAGATGTATTTTTTCGAGTGCTATTTCTGTATTTTCTTTCATATGTGATGCTTGAATATGTAATTGAATATCAATATCGATTTCATCAGAAGAATGAAATTCTATGATAAGCGGGTCATCTACATATACATAAGGGAAAGGCTGATCAGGGGCAATGGTTATGTCCACGGAAGTTGGAAGTATTGCAAGCATTAACAAAACTAGCACCATCTATCTCACCAGAAACGGGTTTGAAACTCGTTCCTCACCTATGGTTGTGGTGGGGCCGTGTCCACAGTAAACAATGGTTTTATCTGGTAATGTCAATAACTGATGAGTGATGCTATTCAGCAATTGCGCCATGCTACCGCCTGGCAGATCTGTGCGCCCAATACTGCCCGCGAAAAGGACATCGCCTGCAATTATTATATCTTCATTGACGAGTACTACATGCCCGGGGGAATGTCCGGGGGTATGGCGTACTTCGAACTGTGCATCTCCTACCTTAATGATATCGCCATGCTCAACGAATCGATCCGGGTCAGGTGAGGCTGTGAAAGGAACGCCAAACATGCGCCCCTGTTCACAAAGACTTTGTAATAAGGGTAAATCCTCTGCGTGGCATACCAGCGGTGCTCCTGTGAGCTTGATCGCTTCTGCATTTCCTCCGCTGTGATCGCAATGACAGTGTGTATTGAATACCATTGTGACATTGCAGTCGGCAATAGATTGTGTTAATTCCAGCGTTATTTCACCGGGATCAATAACAATTGCTTCATTCGAATCTTTGATCACATAGCAGTTCGTAGAAAACGGTGTTACAGGAAAAGTTAAAATTTCCACAAGAAAAGCTCCTTTTAAGAAAAGTACATGCTACACACCTTGAATGTCTGAGTCAAGATAGACAAGGTGAATTTATATTACCTATACAATGAAAAATGACTCGTACCATATAGTCCTTATTTTTTGATAGTTGCGTTATTTTCCGTAATTATATCAAGAGTTGCTGCTTCTAAGTGTTCCTTAACAGGAATTAGGGTCGGGGTATGTGTCAAAATGGAAGACCAGCCCGCTACACGCCGTTGTACTCCCCCCTGTTTATCAAAATAGAGGTCTAGTTGTTCATAGGATGCTGGAATATTAGGAAATAGCATCAAAAGATTTGCGCAGGTTTTATAGGATTCCTCCATAGCACCACTGCGTTCTTGTGCTTCTGCGAGAAGAAGCGTGAATATAATACTTCCTGGACGTTGCTTTAACATTTTTGCTGCAAGTTCAAGCGCTTTAGAAAAATTCTCTTCCTTAAGGTAGTGCTGTATTTTCATGCGTTGCACTACAGGAAAAAAGTTTTTATTAAAGGCGTATGGATATTGGACTTTACCGTTCCAGGGAATGGATAAGTACTGATTATAGCAAAATTCTTTCTTATCATCTGGAAGCAGTATATTAGCTAATAACCCTACATGATTGCGATCTTTTACACGATACAATCCCTGAAAAGAAGATATGGCTTCTTCAGACATGGATAATCCTGCAAATCGGGTCCAATCTGTACGATAGGTGGTTTTTTCGTAGATAGGAAAGTAGAGTTTTCCTGGACAAGTCTGCTCATTCTTTAATACAGAAACCGTCAGAGGCCCTCCAAAATCTCCAATGCCGCCTTGTCCCTCATAGATAGCATGTAGTTCCATCGTCATATTTATATTATCAAAGGCAGCAACCAGTATCCCCATTTCAAAATCTTCAAGCAGACACTTTCCTTCAAAACTTTTTATGCGTATTGACTCTGTGGGAGCGACAAAGGGTTTACCATCCCATTGCAGAATTTTATAGTTCACCGGGGTAATATCTGCAGTTTCATAGCTCCTGCGTAACTCTTCTATTTTTTTGTGTTGTAAGTGTTGTGCTGCCAGCAGAGGTGTATAGAAAATTATTATGGTAAGTAGGAGCCATATCGTGGTACGGCGACATATGATCCAGTTCAATTTTTCTTTTTTATTTGATGTTTTTATTGCAAAATATTTAAAACCTGCTTTTTCTCCCAGATAGTAGCACATATGATGAAGTAGAAATCCGAGGAAAAAGAATGGAACAAAGGAGGTATGAAAAGCATGGCGTAGTGTAAACTGGATGCTGGTGTAGCCACAGAAGTAACAAAGCAGTGCCAGTAACAGCCATGCCCGGAATGGATTACGCGAAGCTATGAGTACAAGTGCTATAGAGACAAACCAGAGACCATATTTTTCAATACCAAAAGGTGTTTGGGTAATTCCGACTATAATAGACAGCACTGCAGCATAGGAACGTGCCAGCATATCAGCAGGAAATGTCATAATTATTTTTTGAACATACGCTTGTTTTACTTCAAAATCAAAGGTGGGATCGGCGGCGCGTTTCTGATAGATACTTTTAGGAAAAGTGATTCCTGCTCCGGCCGCATAATGAGATCTTATCGTACTGTACATGTCATTTAGTAGGTAGTGTTTTTCATAGGAGGCTGGACCTAATAGCCCCAATTCACGATCGGAAAAAGATGAAAATCCCATGATGGTGTCATGGGATGCCAGGAGTCCTTCGCGCATGAAAGATTTATGTACCGGCCAGCCAGCTAGAACGAAAGATATGATGAGTAATGTGACCGCCAAAAAACGGGTGAGTAAATCGTATCGTTTAGATTTGATAGATCCCAAGAGGAGAACTAGAATACTTATGGGTAGGAATACAATCATATCCCGTCTGATTCCCATTCCGATACCTAGTATTACTCCGGTTAATAAGGAATATAAAAGAAAGTAACGGCGGGACAGTATCTTGAAGGCGATGGTTCCCGATAATAACATAACGGCAAGGATAAAGGGAGCTTTTGCAAAATCGCGCAGTATAGGGAGGGTTTGGGATACGGAGGGTGCATAGATAAAAGATATAACAACAAGCAAGCTGAATAAGGGATTCATGGCGAGCCGGCATATTCCATATACTGCAAGACAGGCAAAGAAAAAATAGATAAGTATCAGTACCTTGATTGTATCCCAACTAATACCTTTTATTTTCCAAGCCGCTGCCACTGAATAGATGAGGTAGCGGTGGAATTCCTGGTAGGGATGCAGCGGCACGATTTCTACATCACCAGGAATTAGTGCGGTGTCAAATGTGGATGTTTGAAAATCTAGAAAGGAACGCAATTCAGGAATGGTAGCGGGGGCTATATTAACAAAACCATGTCCAGCATTCATCATAATGGCAGGGATAAACAAGTCATTTGTAAGAGAGCCAGCGGGTCCCTGCCAGTCCTTAAGCTGGGACATTCCTACCCACCAAACAGTTATCGCTATAAGCAGTGCGAACAGCACTTTTCGCGCATGATGCCATTTTATTGCGGCGTGCATCTTCATTATTTTACTTATTCGGTAGCTTGGATTATTCCACCTAGTTCTGTGAATGCATTAAGTGGATTCTGTTCAGATAATTTAATGGAAGAGAAGAGGCTGCGGTCGGCACGTATGGAGAGAATACAGGATGGAACACCACCTTTTTTTGCCTCTTGCTGAAGATATAAAAATCCTCTGAATTGCACTGCTGTCAATGTTTTTTCAGTATCAAATTCATAAATTTCATGAAAGGTGCGTAATGGAATTTCGTGGAGCAGCTGTGCATACCGATGATTTCGTTCATCCTCAGATAAAACAGATTCGTGAAAAGAATCAGAGTTTTTGTCATAGTCTACTGCTTTAAGGCGAGGGAGTGCCTTCAAGGGGGGGAGTAAATAATCTACTACAAGTACTTTGTTTTCCACATCAAAGTCTACATCATAACTCTGTGGAAATAAGGGAGGATAATTTGAAAATGCCAGTACCATATCAAAATAATCAATAATCGCATGAGGGTCACCCTCAGCAAAGGCAAGTTTTTTAGATTCAATTATTTGAGTGCATTTTTCACGTTCTCGGTAATAGCTTTCTTTTTCCTGGTTCCAGTGTTCTATTTTTTGTTGATACTTTTCCTTGACAGAATGGAAGTTTTTTTTGTATTGGAGTGCTTGCTCCTGCCGTAATCGTTGCACGCGTTGTGTTAACTGTTGCCATTGGGTATGGGCCGTTTCAAAATGTACACGGGCTTCTTTTTCTTTTTGCTCGCGTTTAGACCGCATTATTCTGTCCATTGCATCCAGTTTAGGTCGAAATATGGCATCCCTGATTTTAGGTTCCCGAGGTAATGAAGACTTGTCTGGAGGAGTGGGTAGGCTGGGTTCTTTGGGAATGGGATTCGGATAGTCCGGATATTTTTTAAGTGTATCCCATGAAAAAGCTGGATTTTGCTGCAATGCTCTTGCAAGGACATTGTATGCATAATCTATTTCCTGCTGTGCTAATTCGTTGCGACCTTCAGCGATTTTCTTCTTTTGCCTGGCGGTTACATCTGCACGCTTAGCATTCATTTCAAGACCGAGTTTCTTGCGCTTGACGGTCATGAAATGCTCATGCTGCGATTTCCATAAGAGGTTTTGGAAAACAGCTTTATGTACTGCAAATTCGGGAGTATCCGAGGATATATTGCGGTGCTTACTTAATTGGGTATAGACTGCCGGCAATCGGTACCGTTGCAGCCCTAAAGGTGTTGTAAAAACTTCAATTGCTGATTTGTCGTACATGCAATACTTTCAACTCTGTATAAATAAATTCTATTACTGCGATGAACAATTCAATTCTCTGATGCAGATGAGCAACGCATAAAAGATCGTTTTATAACTGTAATATTATCGTGTAATCATTGCACTTATTTTAATTTTATAAAATAAATGTTCAGAACAGTTTATTATTATTTTTACTTGTTTTAGTCAAATTCCAACCATGGTGTAACGGTCCAAAACCGCGACCAATATTCAAATATTTACTTCCCTCAATTGCTCCCGTCAAATAGTTTTTGGCGAGGCGTACAGTTTCGGGCATAGCACATCCTTGAGCCAAATAGGCTGCAATGGCGGCAGCATAAGTACAACCCGTACCGTGTGTATTTTGCGTATCAATCCGTCGTGTCGAATAAGTTCGTTCTACATGACCGTCGAACAAATAATCTGTTGCATCGGGGGAATCAAGATGTCCTCCCTTTAACAGAACAAATGGAGAACCTAAATTATACAATAATTCTAACGTGTTTCTCACATCAGTATACCCCTCAATAGCAATGCCGGTCAAGACAGCCGCTTCTGGAATATTTGGGGTGATAATGGTGGCTAAGGGCAATAAGTGATGCTTCAACACTTCTACGGCATCTTCACGCAGTAAAGAGGCACCACTTGTAGAAATCATTACTGGATCAACTACAATATTCGGCACTTGATACTTCTTCAGAATAGTTGCGACGGCTTCGATAATGGGCGCATTTGCCAGCATTCCCGTTTTTACGGCATCAATGCTGATATCTTCCAATACAGCTTCCAGTTGATTTTCAATTTCTGTTGGAGGTATCTCGTGAATACTACGTACTTCTGTAGTATTTTGAGCTGTTACTGCTGTGATTACACTCAAACCATAACATTCCAGCGCGGAGAATGTTTTTAAATCAGCCTGAATACCTGCACCACCACTACTGTCACTTCCTGCGATGGTAAGTACACGCTTTATTTCCCCCTTCATTAGAGATTTTCACCCTTGGTGCTGGGAGTCTTTTTTTTGGCGGTACTTTTTCTTTTTGCCGCTACTTTTTTCTTCGCAGAACTTTTCTTTTTTGTGGCAGATTTCTTTTTGCTTCTTGTTTTTTTTGTACCTTTTCTAGCGGCAGCTTCAACAAGCATATTTAATGCAGCATCAAGAGTAATTGCGTCGACGGCCAATGTTTTTGGCAGGGAAGCATTTGTTTTCCCATCGCTAACATAAGGACCGTATCGTCCCTCATACAGTTCGATTTTTATTTCACTGTCAGGTTTAACCCCAAGTGTGCGTAAAAGTTTTTTAGAGGCACGGCTTTTTTTGGGTTGAGCAAGCATTTCAAGTGCTTCTTCCCGTGTAACAGTAAATAGTTTCAATGGATCGAGACTACGGAAATCTCCATCGTGAACTACGTAAGGTCCAAAGCGTCCCAACCCAACTCTAACTGATTTACCACTCGTAGGGTGGTCACCAAGTTTACGTGGTAATTCCAGCAGCTGTAATGCTTTTTCGAGTGTAATCGATTCGGGAGAGGTGCCTCGTGGCAGGCTGACTCGTTTAGGCTTCTTTTCCTTGTCAGTGCCTCCTAATTGCACATAGGGTCCGTATGGGCCTTCGAGCAGATAGATATCTTCCCCTGTTTCCGGACATTTCCCCAGTCCTTTTTCACCCTTTGCACGATTTTTTAGCAGAGTTATTGCTTTTTCTACAGTAAGTTCATCGTAAGAAAGTGTGTCAGGAAGAGAGCAGGTATTGCCTTCACCACTCTCGCCACGTTGTATAAAAGGAGTGTTTTTCCCAAGACGTACAATAATTTGTTGTCCGTTGGAATCTTCTCCTATGGGAATTACTGGAAACTCGATGCTGTCTATAGAGGATGCTATGCGTGGTTTTAATCCTGTAATATTTGCTTCCTCGTCACCATGATAAAAACCTTTGATGAATTGCAGCCAGTCCTGCTGACCTTCGGCTATATCATCAAGAATACTTTCCATGCGTGCAGTGAATCCTAAATCAACGTAATCGGAAAAATATTTTCGGAGCAGGAGAATAACGGCAATTCCCAAATAGGTAGGCACTAATGCGGAACCCGATCTATCAACATAGCCGCGCTGTTGGATAACTGATACCGTTGGCGCGTAAGTGGAGGGACGTCCAATGCCTTCATCTTCAAGACGTTTTACAAGGGATGCTTCTGTAAAGCGCGCCGGGGGCTGTGTTTCATGGGGCACAGGTGTCAGAGAGTCGAGAGTAATATCTGCTGTATCTGCGTTTCCAATGGTCATCCCTTTTGTTAGCGGTGGTAGTTCAGCATCTTTTTGTTTATCTTTGCTGACGCGCATGAATCCCGGGAAAACCACAACAGATCCATTTGCGCGTAATTCCATACGATGCTCGTCTGTTATAGATTCAATACTTACTGCAGTGCGTAATACCACACCATCCGCCATTTGTGATGCAGTAGCGCGTTTCCAGATAACCTCATACAGGCGAAGTTCATCTTGAGATAGAAAAGCTGCCACAGATTCTGGAGGGCGGTTCATTTGGGTGGGTCGAATTGCTTCATGTGCTTCCTGCGCCATCTTGGACTTGGTAGTATATTGGCGTCGCTGATGGTATTCTTCTCCAAAATGAGAACAAATAAATTGTGCAGCATCTTGTAGTGCTTTTTCACTAAGTATCACAGAATCTGTACGCATATAGGTAATCAAGCCTTCCCGACTACCATCCCCAAGATTTACGCCTTCATAAAGTTTTTGCGCAACTTGCATGGTCCTGCGTGGAGAAAAATTAAGCAGGCTGCTCCCTGCTTGCTGCAGCGTAGAAGTGATAAATGGGGGATACGGACGCACTTTATTTTTTTTCTGTTCAACCTGAAATATTTTCCAGGGAACTGCAGAAGACATTCTGGTTGTCAGGTCGTTTGCCTGTTCTTGTTCTAACCAAACCAAACGATCCTGTTCGCCAGTTTTTAACATACCAGTATCCGCATCAAAATCTTTTCCTGTTGCGATACGTTTATTATCAATGCTTGTCAGTGTTGCTTTGAATGATTTACCATCTTTGGACAGAAGTGCTTCAGCGTCGCAATAGGACGATCTTACAAAGGCGCGTCGAGCTTCTTCGCGCTCTACTACCAAACGAAGCGTTACGCTTTGTACGCGACCTGCACTGAGTTTACCTCGCACTTTGCGCCACAACACAGGCGATAATTCATAGCCGAACAGGCGGTCAAGTATGCGTCTGGTTTCCTGGGCACGCACCAATTGGTCATTTACCGCTCGCGGGTGTTTCATGGACTCTTTTATGGCGGTTTTGGTGATTTCGTGGAAAGCAATACGTTTAATGGGAACTTTAGGTTTCAGTACTTCAAGCAAATGCCAACTGATAGATTCGCCTTCGCGATCCTCATCCGTTGCGAGTATTATTTCATCGGCTTCTTTGCACAATTTTTTTAATGCTGTAATATGCTTACGGCTGTCTTTTTGCACCACATACACGGCAGAGAAATCACCGTCAACATCAACGCCAAGGCGTGCCCACGGTTTAGATTTAACAGCTGCCGGTATCTCGCTTGCAGATTTCGGTAAGTCGCGTACATGACCAAAACTTGCGAGAACTTTATAGTCGCTACCCAAGAATTTTTCAATGGTTGTTGCCTTGGCAGGCGATTCTACTATTACTAATTTCAATGTATTAATCCCTCTTTATTATATAGTTATACGGCAACAAATTCTTGATAAATAACTTTGTGCCGGCTATGGTTTACCGTATCTGTCCAAGCCCCATCCATTAACGAAATCCAAACCGTTTCCCGCGGCACTATACATAATTCAATACCTTAAAAACAAAAAATACAGGGTATGGCAATATAGATGTCTGTCGGAATAGGAGGGAACAGTGCTTGTAACTATGGGGTACAATAGAGGATGACAGCAGAAAAGTTTCATTAGAAGTACGTTTGTAGGAAACTCATTCATGGTG
Source organism: Candidatus Hydrogenedentota bacterium (assembly GCA_023145975.1). Lineage (GTDB taxonomy): Bacteria > Hydrogenedentota > Hydrogenedentia > Hydrogenedentales > CAITNO01 > SLFT01. The sequence continues at coordinate 10,296 of JAGLCZ010000045.1, forward strand.
TAAATCCGTGTACATTATATGCAGAGCGGGAGAGCGGACGAAGAAGGTTAATGGTTCAGATATTTTTATATTTTCCCCATAGTGTATCATCGCCGCAGCAATTGGGAATCCCGATATCAGCAATTTCAAGATTTCCAAGAAACGGTTTTGCTATGGCCGTAGAAAACCCATTTTTGGCGAATCCAAAGGTTACTGTTTTGTCGGCACGGATAGCAATACCACAGGCTTCCCCCGAATCTGCATTAAGTCCTGAAGGCACATCAACTGAAATTGTGTGTATGGCAGGCCAAGTTTCGATGGCAGTACGGATGAGCCCCCTAACTATGCCGTGGGTTCCCGTACCCAACAGGGCATCCACCAGCACAGCACAACCGTTTAGACTGTGGACCGCCGAAGATACTTCTTTAGATGTTTCCGCTGCTAGAATAATCCCGCCAAGTTGTACAAATGCGTTCATAAATACAGCGGCATCGCCTTGAATAGATTCCGGGTTGGCTGCAAGTACTACGCGGGTTTCATAGCCTGCAAGTAAAGAAAGACGTGCCACTACAAATCCATCGCCTCCATTATTTCCCTTGCCGCATACCACACCAACTGGTCCAGAATGAATATGCCTGAACACAGCAGTTCCTGCATTGTTCATCAAAACGCAACCGGGAATACCAATCTCTTTAATACAACGACGATCTGCTTCGCGCATCTGTGCTACGCTGAGTGTTTTCATATTTGCATCTAATTTTCTATCATTAGTTTATTGGTTTCGGTTGATTTTAATAGGTGACTTGGATTCGGTAACTTAGCTCCACCTCTGTGTCTGCAGGTACATCAAGGGTATATACAGCGGTACGGGCATCCCGTTTCACATGGGGGTGTGATTCCTTGATAATATTCCAATCACCGGGCATAGGCTCTACAACATCTACTTTAATAGCGGTATCTTTACGGTTGCGAACAGATATTTTGAAGGCGGCTTCGTGGGTACGTGAATTGATGGATCTATAATCACTTTGGGTGCGGTCACCGACTACGTCAAAAGCTTTACCAAGGGTTAGGCGTACTTCTTCGTTTTTGGGAGTATGCTGGATGCGATCTTCTCCGGAAAATTGCAGCATGCCCGAACTATCTTCTTGATATACCCGCATAACACCGGCTGGCAGGGGCATTCCCATTCCATTGTTTTCTTTGTTTTGGAAGACCATGAATACATCTGCATTCTGGTTCTTCAATGTAGAGATAGGCGAACTATAGAAATTTACATTCCCACGAAATTCGTACTTTTTTTTCACGGCCACCCGCGTGCCGCTTAACAGGCTTACTTGCTTAGATTGGTTTTGTTTGATAGTGGTTCGTCGTTGTAATGTATACAGGTGATATTCAGCGAATGTTTCCTCCTGCATCCTGGAGGGGGGCGCACCGCCTACCATCTCCATACGTGCCATTTTCATGCGGGGAACCTGCTGGTTTTGCACGATATTTACTTCGCCTGCCACAAGCTTCAAGCGTGCATCTGTATAGGTGGCACCAGATCGGTTGTTCAATGTGACCCAGCCTTCAATATTCATAAACTTTTCTTCACGATCAAGGCTTATTACATAGTCCGCATCCCAACTCATGCCGCTGGTAAGATAGGTTACTTCCACTTCATGATCTGCCCCCTCATTAGAAAGCAGCCATATTAAAGTAGGTTTTGCAATAAGTTCTTCCGGGATTTCAGGTAAGACGACTACACCGGGATGACCCAAATAGATTTCACCGTCTACCTTGTAAATTGGACCATTGTTAAGGCTGAGCAAGGTCGC
>JAGLCZ010000450.1 GCA_023145975.1 Candidatus Hydrogenedentota bacterium
CTGAATAAAAATTGAAACCATCTGTTCACAGGAAAAGTCAAAACTATATACGGAAAGAACTTAGCTTGTGCGCGTTTATTTAATTTTGGGTAATCGATAACCAAAATGTTTTGCTTACAGATGATTTCGTTGGTACAAATGGAAACGACAAGGGAGATAGTGTAATGAAAAAAAGCGGATTTACCCTGATCGAGCTGCTGGTCGTGATTGCCATTATCGGCATACTTGCGTCCATACTGCTGCCGGCGTTGGCCCGTGCCCGTGAAGCGGCGCGACGTTCCAGCTGCCAGAATAACCTGAAGCAATGGGGGCTGATTTACAAGATGTACGCCAACGAATCACCGGGTGAGAAGTTTCCGCCCATGCAGTTCAACGCCTACTCGGAGCACGATGCTGACATCGCTATTGGCCCGATGGTAAAAACGATCTACCCTGAATATATGACAGATCCCGCCATTGTGATTTGTCCGTCCGATGCCAGTAGTAATCTGGATGATTTGCGTGATGCATCTGGAGTCATTAACATTTATGACGAGGGACGGCGGGATCTGGTAGATGCCAGCTATGCCTATCTCGGCTGGGTGCTGGACAAGTGCGGCAACAATATGGAAGAAGATACATTTATTCCATTGGACGCTTTGGCGACCCTGATCCCTCATATATCCGACCGATTCATTCTTGATGACCCGGATGCAAGCGGACCTTACCAGTTCATTTCCCTTTTGTTTGCTACCTTTTCGGCAGTCAAGCAGTTGCATAGTGAACATGCGGAGCCTCGTTCCGGCAGTTTCGGTGTGGTGGATTCCGATAAGGAGGTGAACCCTTACCATAACGGGTCCGTAGAGACTCCCATGGGAAATGGCGGTACCAATACGATTTATCGTCTTCGCGAAGGAGTCGAGCGTTTTCTGATTACGGATATCAATAATCCCGGTGCCAGTAATACGGCACAAAGCAACGTATGGATAATGTTCGATGCGATTTCCACCAACACAAAGTATTTTAATCATGTGCCGGGCGGATCTAATGTGTTGTATATGGATGGTCATGTTGAATTTTTACGGTATCCCTCTTTCGAGGCACCTGTGAATAAAGGGATGGCATTATTCCTGGGAACTATGCTGGATCGTTCCCGCAGCTAGGCTGAAAAATAGTCAAACTCCATATAGGGAGGAGATGATCATGAATAGGAATAGGTATACCGCAGTGGCACTTGTTCTGTTTGTCGCAGGTTTTTCTTTGACTGGATGTGGTCCTTCAAAGGAAGAGTTAACGGTAATGGATCAATTTAACCAATTGGAAGAGTTAATACTAAAAGGGGGGTATGTCAAGAAACTGAATCGTTTTGAAGATCAGGGTGAAAAGGTATTTGTTGTAGAAGCGGAAATTGTGGATGAAGACGGGGTAGCTATTGGCAGATTGCGCGGGAGACGGGTTGAGGGTTTTGGTACCAGGAAGCCGCGAATTCAGTGGTATGAAACGCCGGGTGTATCGGAGGAGTGGAAGAAATAGGGGAATCGTAAACGGCGTGGTTTGTGCTGAGACGGTAGAAACAAATAACGGCTCTCGAAGTATTATGCGTAACAGTGTCATTTTGCGGTATATTTTGCTACAATGCGAATAGTAAATTCACATTATTGCATGTAAACGCAACAATAAAGGAAAGACAGCATGGTATTTCGAAGCAAAATAATTTTTACATTCTTAGTTGCGGGGCTATTTACTGCGGGTATCGTTGCGGAAGATAGGGTTACCTTGGAAACGCTGCTCCAGGAAACCACTTCCGTGGAGCGACTGGCGGTTATGCCCGTTTCCGCTTATACCACACGTCAGTTTTCGAGTTACGACAGAAACTCAACGGATCCGGAAATTTCTTCGGAAGAAAAATGGTTTGCCAATTACGATCGTAACCAGTATATACGGATCGAGGAAAATCAGGGG
>JAGLCZ010000451.1 GCA_023145975.1 Candidatus Hydrogenedentota bacterium
GTACATGCCGGGCGTTGGGTGAGTAGATCAAAGTATGGCGTGAAGAAGCCGAAGAAATAGATATCTCTCTTGTGGTGAAATCGTATTTAGATACGAGCACACACATAATTATAAGGTCGTGAGAAGAATATGGTAAGACGGCGTGAAGTAGTCAAACGGGTGCCGCTGGCTGATCCGAAATACGGTAGCATAACGGTGGCAAAATTCGTTAATAGTGTTATGCGGGACGGCAAGAAAAGTATTGCCGAAAGTATAGTGTATGGTGCTTTTGATATTCTGACCAAGAAAGCTCCAGATGAGGAACCGTTGGTGATTTTTGAAACGGCCCTTGAAAATGCGAAACCATTGTTGCAGGTAAAATCGAGACGCGTTGGTGGTGCCACCTATCAGGTACCTATGGAAATCGCTCCGGCGACTCGTTCTGCTATCGTGTTTCGTTGGATTATTGAGTTCTCGCGCAAGCGGGGCGAAAAGACTATGCAAGAACGGTTGGCAGGCGAATTGCTTGATTGTTTTAACAAGCAGGGCGCTACCATGAAACGTAAAGAGGATACACACCGAATGGCAGAGGCAAATAAAGCCTTCGCTCATTTCCGGTTCTAGTTAATAGATAGTGTTATGAAGGAATTGATTATTACATATAATGGAGAGTGACGCGCTACGCAACAGCGTGATGATGAGCGCGCCGTCTCTGTTCTGTGTATCGAAAGTTGAATCAGGCAGAGCGTAAGGCCAATGTTTCGATAATAACGTAGTCCTATGGAAGCGTATATTGAACGGCACGGCGCAGGTCACTGAACAATAAAAAGAAGGATCTGAACGTGCCCCGTACTGTACCCATAGAAAAGATGCGAAATATCGGTATCATGGCCCATATAGATGCTGGCAAGACGACCGTGACTGAACGGCTCTTGTATTACTCCGGCCGATTACACCGCATGGGCGAAGTCCACGACGGTGCCGCGACCATGGATTACATGGCGCAAGAGCGGGAGCGCGGTATAACCATCACCTCCGCCGCCACAGCCTGTGAATGGAATGGCTTTCATGTCAATATCATTGATACCCCCGGGCATATAGACTTCACTGCAGAAGTGGAGAGAAGTCTGCGTGTGCTCGATGGCGCAGTGGCGGTATTTTGTGCGGTTGCAGGTGTGCAGCCCCAGTCCGAAACGGTCTGGCGTCAGGCACAACGGTACCATGTTCCCCGTATAGCCCTGATCAATAAAATGGATCGGGTTGGTGCGGATTTCTACAAAGCCGTACAAAGCATGGAAACAAGACTTGATGCCCATCCCATTGCCCTACAGTGGCCAATAGGTGCAGAAGATGAATTCTGTGGTCTCATTGATTTGGTAGACTGGCGAATGGTTAGGTGGGACAAGGATGGTGAGGAAAACCATCAAGTTATTTCTGATATCGCCGATTCTGATGAGTTTGCTGAAGAGGCTGAGTTACACAGACACGAACTTATTGAAACCGTTGCGTCAGTTGATGATGAGCTAATGGAAAAATACGTACATGATGAGCATGCAATTACCTCAGCGGAATTGAAGCAGGCAATACGACGATGTACGCTGGCAAGCCAATTGACTCCTGTAGTGCTGGGAACAGCATTGCGCAATAAAGGCACTCGATTGTTGCTTGATGCTGTTGTGGATTATTTGCCTTCTCCAGTAGATATGGGTGAGTTTACAGGGACGAAGCCTTACGAACCCGATACTGAGATAGTGCTTAAGCCGGATGATTCAGAGCCTTTTGTAGCGTTAGCATTTAAAATTCTGAGCGATCCTCATGTAGGGCGGCTGACCTTTGTACGCGTTTACAGCGGACAGATTAAGGCTGGTCAGCAGGTAATCAATGCGCGAACAGGACGAAAAGAACGTCTGGGACGACTCATTGAGATGCATGCAGACGAACGCACAGACCTGCAGGAATTACGTGCAGGAGATATTGGTGCCGTTATCGGTTGTAAGGATACGACGACTGGCGATACGCTCTGTGACCCCAAAAAGCCTATAACTCTTATGAATTTGGAGTTCCCTGAACCTGTAGTTCATATTGCTATTGAGCCAAAGACCAAAGGCGACCAGGAAAAACTTGGAAGAGCGTTGGTGCGGCTGAGTGATGAGGACCCTACTTTTCGAGTTAGAGCCAACCAGGAGACAGGTCAGACCATTATTGCCGGCATGGGCGAATTGCATCTCGAAATTATTATAGACCGAATGCGTCGCGAATTTAATGTCGAAGCAAGTGTTGGGCGACCGATGGTTGCATACCGCGAAACAGTTCGAGGCAGTGCCAAAGTCGAAAGGCGTTTTGTTCGTCAGAGTGGCGGACGCGGGCAATATGCCCACGTGGTATTGACGCTTGAAGGCGGTAAGAAAAATACTGGTTTTGTATTTGTGGATAAGACCACGGGGGGATGTATTCCCAAGGAGTACATTCCAGCAGTTGAAAAAGGTTGTCGTCAGGCGATAGAAAGCGGTATTGTGACTGGATATCCAATGGTGGATGTGCAGGTAACACTTACTTATGGTTCTTATCACGAGGTCGATTCCTCAGATATGGCCTTTCAGATCGCTGGGTCTATGGCAGTGAAAGAGGCTGCTCCGAAAGCAGACCCGGCATTGCTTGAGCCGGTTATGAAAGTTGAAGTGATTGTGCCTGATGAATATACAGGTGATGTGATAGGTGATTTCGATCGCCGTCGCGGTAGGCTTATAGGTATGGAAAGCGAAGGCAATACGCAGGTTATTAATGCTTTTGTGCCGCTGTCTGAAATGTTTGGATACGCAAATGATTTGCGAGGAAGAACACAAGGGCGTGCTACATATGCTATGGAATTTGACCATTACAGTGTCGTTCCTAAGCCTGTTGCAAATGAGATTATGGAAAAGATGGGCAGTGGATTCCGCTTTTAAAAGTGGAATGCCCTTTAAAATAGTGAGTAGACAATTTGAAGGACGTTATGATATTCGTGAAATGCTTCATGAAATCATGATGTAACCGCGAGCGCGGGTATCGCGCCGTGTTAAGGAGATAGCCGGTATGGCGAAGGAAAAATTTCAACGCACGAAACCACACGTAAATGTGGGAACTATTGGTCACGTGGATCATGGTAAAACGACATTAACCAGTGCGATCACGCGGGTACAGGCAAAATCCGGTCAAGCGCAAGTAATGGAATTTGGCGCAATTGATAAAGCCCCCGAAGAACGGGAACGGGGCATTACCATTTCTATTGCCCACGTTGAATATGAAACAGACGCACGTCACTATGCACACGTGGATTGCCCCGGTCATGCAGATTATATCAAGAATATGATTACCGGTGCCGCACAAATGGACGGAGCCATTCTTGTGGTTGCCGCAGATGACGGTCCGATGGCGCAAACGCGCGAGCACATTCTGCTTGCCCGTCAGGTGAACGTGCCCGCCATGGTAGTATGGATGAATAAAGTGGACATGGTAGACGATCCTGAACTGCTCGAACTGGTCGAACTCGACTTGCGCGAACTGCTCTCCAAATACGATTTTCCAGGTGATGACACACCGATTATTCAGGGTTCCGCACTGAAAGCAATGGAAGGTGATCCGGAACATGAAGAAAAAATCCGCGAGCTGATGGAAGCCGTAGACACCTTTATTCCGACGCCGGAGCGTGCCCTTGAGAAACCGTTCCTGATGCCGATTGAAGACGTCTTTACAATTACAGGACGCGGCACAGTCGTAACTGGTCGTATTGAACAGGGTAAAGTTAAGGTCGGCGAAAAAGTGCAGGTAATCGGTATTCGCGATGAAATCCAGGAAACAACGGTAACTGGTGTTGAAATGTTCCGTAAGTTGATGGATGAAGGCGAAGCGGGCGACAATGTGGGTCTGCTGCTGCGCGGTATTGATCGCGAAGATGTAGAACGCGGTATGGTAGTTGCCCATCCGAAGAGTATTACGCCCCATACGAAATTTGAAGGCGAAGTTTACGTACTGAAGAAAGAAGAAGGGGGTCGTCACACGCCTTTCTTTAATGGATATCGTCCGCAGTTCTATTTCCGTACCACGGATGTAACAGGCGCACTCACCCTTCCCGAAGGCGTTGAGATGATTATGCCCGGTGATAATATTACCATCACAGGTGAACTGATTATGCCTATTGCCATGGATGAAGAATTGCGCTTCGCGATTCGTGAAGGCGGTCGTACCGTAGGTGCGGGCGTTGTTACGAAGGTTATTGAATAAAGATTTAGTTGCTTGCTGTACATTGCAGTATTTATGTATGACAGGTTTGGTTACATGGATGTAACAGGATGGCTTTTGAATAAGGCATTTATGTTACGGTAGTTATGGAGAAATAACATGGCGTCCGGTCACAAGATTCGCATTAAACTTCGCGCCTATGATCACCGCCTGCTGGATAAATCAGCGGCGGAGATTATAATGGCAGCACAACGGACAGGTGCTGGGGTGCGTGGACCAATTCCGCTGCCTACTGCGATGTCAAAATATACAGTGTTGCGTGGTCCGCATGTTGACAAAAAATCGCGGGAACAGTTTGAATGCCGAACGCATAAACGGTTGCTTGACATTCTTGATCCCAGTGCGACAACAGTTGATGCACTGATGAAATTGGTGCTTCCTGCGGGTGTGGATGTAGAAATCAAACAGTAACTTTGCTAAAACGCGCGTAACATGCACGAAGCATGAATGCGTCGCGTTGTAAGGATAAGAATGATGCTGAAAGGTTTGTTAGGGTTAAAACTCGGTATGACCCGTGTCTTTACGGAAGATGGTTTATGGATGCCTGTAACGCTGCTCCAAGCGGGACCATGCACTGTAGTCCAGCGGAAGACATGTGGGCAGGATGGCTATGAAGCGGTCCAGGTCGGTTTTGGCGATAAAAAGGAGAAGGGCTGTACAAAGCCGTTACTTCACCATTTCAAAAATGCGGGGGTATCCCCAAAGCGTTATTTGAAAGAGTTTATTGTGGAAGATGATAATGCGCTTAAGCCGGGCGATGAGGTCTGTAGCGATATCTTTAAGAAAGGTGATCGTGTAGATATATCGGGTTTAAGTAAAGGTCGTGGTTTTGCCGGCGTCATAAAGCGTTATGGTTTTGCTGGTGGACCCGGTGGACACGGTTCTAACTTCCATCGTGCTCCTGGTTCTGTTGGTTCCAGCGCGGATCCCTCAGAAATTGTCAAGGGAAAACGTATGCCCGGGCGTATGGGTAATGCGAAGGTAACAATACAGAACCTTGAGATTATGGATGTCGTACCTGAGAAAAATTTATTGGTTATCAAGGGCGCTGTTCCAGGTGCTAATGGTGGCATGATTATGGTTAAACATACAGTGAAGGGATCCAAATAATAATGGTAGCCCTTAAAACATTCAATATGACCGGCACAGCTCAAGATGCTGTTGAAGTAAATGCGGCTGTGTTCGATACAGTTAGTAGTGATACACTTGTACATGATGTGGTGGTGGGCATGCTCGCTGCAATACGTCAGGGTACTCATGATACAAAAGGACGTGCAGAAGTTTCCGGTGGCGGTAGGAAACCGTTTGGTCAAAAGGGAACAGGTCGGGCTCGGCGTGGTAGCTCGCGTGACCCATTGTTACGGGGTGGTGGTACTATTTTTGGACCCACACCACGCAGCTATAGAACGAATATAACGGTTAGTATGAAGCGAAATGCATTGTGTGGGCTTTTAAGCGACCGCGCACGCTCCGAACGCTTATGTGTTTTAGAAAACTTGACAATTGACCAACCCAAAACTAAGGTTGTAGTCAATATGCTGGATAGTATAGTGCCGGAACGGAGACGTACGCTGCTGGTAACGGCAGAATATGATAAAAATGTATTGCTGTCATCCCGCAATATGCAGAATATAAATGTACGTACGGCCGCTGAAGTTAGTGCCCTTGATGTTATCCGTGCAAGTCATGTGATACTGCAGAAAGAGGCGGTAAGTAAACTTGAGGAGCGACTGACATAATGTTGGAATATCACAAAATAATTGATCGGCCAATTATAACAGAAGAGTCGCAGATTCTTCGGGAAAATGGGAATCATTATGTATTCCGTGTTAATCCCAGTGCAAACAAGCGCCAGATCAAAGAAGCTATTGAAGCAATGTTTCGCAAAGAAGAAATAGAAGTTGTTTCTGTTAATACAATGAATTGTCGCGGAAAAGTACGCGGACAAGCAGGAAGGCGGTCTACTGGACGACGCCCCCACTGGAAAAAAGCGATTATTACGTTGCGTAAAGGCGATGCAATCGAACTTATTTGACGGAGAACAAGTGAATGCCTCTTAAGAGATTTAAACCATATACCCCTTCACGCCGTGCAATGACAGTGGCGGACTTTTCAGAGTTGACAGATAAAAAACCTGAAAAGAGATTGTTGCGTCCAAAAAAACGCATCAGTGGTCGCAATAATCAGGGACGTATCACATTGCGGAGACGCGGTGGTGGTGCGAAACGGATGTACCGCATTGTAGATTTCAGACGTGAAAAAGAAGGTATCCCCGGTAAGATAACAGCCATTGAGTATGATCCCAATCGTACCGCTAATATTGCATTGGTGGTTTATGCGGATGGGGAGAAACGGTATATTATTGCGCCAGGTTCCTTGAAGGTTGGTCAAACCGTTATGACGGGTAATGAAGCGGAACTTGATCCGGGAAATACAATGGCTTTGGGTAATATGCCGCTCGGTAGCATAGTCTACAATGTGGAACTTACTCCTGGTAAGGGCGGTCAAATTGCACGCGCTGCGGGCAATAAATGCCAGTTACTTGCGAAAGAAGGTCGTTTCGTTGTATTGCGTTTGCCCTCTGGTGAAATGCGGCGCATCTTTAGTGAATGCAAAGCCACATTCGGTATCGTTGGAAATGAAGATCACGGTAATATCAATTTGGGAAAAGCTGGACGTTCACGCTGGCTCGGACGTCGTCCCAAAGTACGTGGTGTTGTGATGAATCCAGTAGATCATCCTCATGGTGGTGGTGAAGGTCGTTCCTCAGGTGGTGGTCATCCGGTAACACCATGGGGCGTACCGACAAAGGGATATAAAACGCGGAAGAAGAAAAAAGCATCGAGTAAGTATATTATTAGACGACGCAACGCATAGTGTGTACGTCGTATGGCCTTAGGGTCAGTCTATAGTTCGTGGATTTTGTGTAGATGCCGATTATGGGCATAACAGTAAAGGAGAAAACGGGTGTCCCGTTCCCTGAAAAAAGGTTATTTTCTTGATGACCACCTGTTGCAGAAAGTATTGAAGCAGCAGCGTGAGCGAGATAGACGCGTTATTAAAACGTGGTCTCGTCGCTCCATGATTATTCCTGATATGGTTGGGTTGACGATAGCTGTTCATAATGGCAAAACGTTTATCCCGGTATTTCTTACGGAAAATATGGTCGGTCATAAACTCGGTGAATTTTCCCCAACACGCACATACCGTGGTCACACGGGCGGCAAATAAACAGGAGACCAGTCAATGCTGGAAGCTCGGGCAAAATTAAGTAATTTGCGCGTGTCTGCGCGAAAGGCACGTCTTGTAGCGGATATGATCCGTGGCAAGCGTGTGATTGAAGCGCGTGATATATTGCAGTTCACGTTGAAGCGCTCAGCCGAACCGATAGGAAAACTATTGGATTCCGCAGTAGCAAATGCGGAGTGGCGTGCACATGAGGTGCGGCGGCGTATCGATACAGATGAATTTATTATTAAAACTATTATGGTGGATGAAGGTCGGACGTTCAAGCGGTATCAGACAATGTCGCGAGGTCGTGCAGGACAGATTCGTCACCGCAGCAGCCATGTAACGCTGACCATCACGGAATAAGAGGAGAAACGCATGGGTCAGAAGATACATCCCTTCGGATTCCGATTGGGCATCATTCAAAATTGGTCGTCCATCTGGTATGCGGACAAGGATTATGCAGAATTACTGCAAAAAGACTTACAGATTCGTAAGTATGTAAAGCAACGCTTGGAGAGCGATCCGGATAATCCGAAGGCGGAAGTTGCCAAAGTTGATATCGAACGTGCAGGTCGTAAGACCAAGGTTCATATCTACACGCCGCAGCCTGCCTATGCCATAGGACAGAAGGGCGATCGTGTTGAGAAATTGCGTCAGGAACTTGAAGCGCTTACCGGGCATGAAGTTGCGGTAAATATCGCTGAAGTTGCCGTAGCCGATCTTTGCGCTCAGTTAGTGGCAGAGCGTTTGGCACAGCAGTTAGAGAGACGTACCTCATTCCGTCGCGCCATGAAAAAGGCGATGCAAAGTACGATGCGTTTGGGCGCAAAAGGTATTCGGATACGTGTTGCCGGGCGGCTCAACGGTGCGGAAATTGCCCGTTCAGAGCAATCTCGCGAAGGTAGTGTTCCATTGCATACCCTGCGTGCCAATGTAGATTATGGTACGGCTACAAGTCGTACGACCTATGGTGCAATTGGTGTGAAAGTATGGATTTACCTCGGAGATGTGATGCCGGGTGAACGGGTTGAGACGGTTGGCGGCGATGCAAGTATGCGCAGAAACGATTCGCGTGGACCACGTCGCGGTGGACGTGATGGACGCGATAATCGCGGCGGACGTGGTGGCGGCGGCGGTCGTGGCGGCGGCGGACGTGGCGGTCGTGGTTGACAGTAGAGACCTGTAGATGTTACATTGAACTGTGCGCCCTGGGGCGTAAATCGGAGAATATAGAGTTATGTTGATGCCGAAGCGTGTTAAATTTCGCAAGCAGCAGCGAGGTCGCCGTAGTGGTCCCGCGAAAGGCGGGTATTCACTTGATTTTGGCGAGTACGGTATTAAGGCCCTGCAGGCTGGATGGATTACCGCCCGCCAGATAGAAGCTACTCGTGTTGCTATTACACGTCATCTTAAACGCGGTGGCAAAGTATATATCAGGATTTTTCCAGATAAGCCTATCACGAAGAAACCTGCTGAAGTACGTATGGGCAAAGGAAAAGGAGCACCCGAAGCGTGGGTTGCTGTGATTAAGCCTGGACGTATAATGTTTGAGATTGAAGGCGTTGACGAGAAATTGGCACGCGAGGCAATTCGTCTTGCAGGATTTAAACTGCCAATTAAAACAAAGTTTGTATCGCGCGTGAACTAATAAAAGTTGCCGCAACATGGGAGTGATTGAACGTTGAGAGCAAAAGAAATAAGAGACTTGAATGGCGACGCGCTGGTGAAGCTTTTGGAAGATAAGCGTGACGATATCGTGAACTTCAGGCTTCAGTTGGCGACGGGTGTCGTAGAAAACTGCCGGCGTGCACGCGAAGCGCGTAGAGATATCGCGCGAATTAAGACTATCCTAAAGGAGCGCGAGATCAGCGTGGCGAAAGGGAACAGTGAATAATGACCATGGACGTTAATCAAGAACCGGAAGCGCAGCGTGGTAATCGAAAAGAACGCGTTGGCATTGTGATAAGTGCGAGCATGAACAAGACGATTACAGTCGCTTCGCGCCGACTAAAAAAGCATGATCTTTATAAGAAGACTTTGCGCCGGACCAAAAAGTTTAAGGCACATGATGAAGCTGAAACTTGCCAGGTAGGCGATTTAGTGAAAATTCGTGAAACGCGACCGTTGAGCAAGACAAAGCGTTGGCGGTTAGTGGAAGTAGTTAAACGCGCAGAATAGCGCTTTAGGAAGCTGATAGATGATTCAGATTTATTCAAAGCTGACCGTGGCAGACAATTCGGGTGCGCGAAAATTACGCGTGATTCAGGTCATGGGTGGTTCAAAAAGACGTTATGCGGGTCTTGGCGATATTGTAACGGCAAGTGTACGTGAAGCGATGCCAAACGCAGCCATTAAAAAAGGCGATGTGGTTAAGGCTGTTGTTGTGCGTGTTAAGTATGGTACACCTCGTCCGGATGGAACTGTGATTCGCTTCGATTCGAATGCGGCGGTTATTATAAATCCGCAAAAAGAGCCGAGTGGAACCCGTATTTTTGGACCTGTACCGCGTGAATTGCGCGAAGGTGGTTTCTTGCGCATTATGTCGTTGGCACCGGAAGTATTATAGGAAATTAGTAGATTATGTATATCAGAAAAAAAGATACGGTACTCATAACTAGAGGACGTTACAAAGGACGAGTAGGACGCGTTTTAGACGTGTATCCGAAAAAGGATAAATTGCTAGTCGAAGGTGTAAACGTCCATAAACATCATACTAAGCCAGGGCAGAAAACGCAGAGTGGCGGAATTATTTCGCGCGAAGCGCCCATACATATCTCGAATGTAATGGCATGGTGTGAATCGGAAAAGAAGCCATCCAAGATTCTTATGAAGCAATTGAGTGATGGTAGCCGTGTTCGGGTTTGGAAAATTACTGGTGAAACATTGGACTGATGCTTGCACGGGTGTGGCAGGTAAGATAGAGTTTGGTGCATCGCAGCTAAACGGCGATTGTGCCGGGAGAAAATAAAGTGGCAGCAAGATTAAAAGATGTTTTTAAGAATGACATCGTGAAAGCATTGCGTGATGAATTTAAGTATGAAAACATTATGCAGGTGCCGCAACTGGAAAAGATCGTAGTAAATATGGGCGTAGGTGATGCAACGGATGATGCCAAAGTTATGGATTCGGCTGTTGCGGAACTTATGCTGATTACAGGTCAAAAGCCGGTTATTCGGAAGGCGCGTAAGTCTATTTCAAATTTTAAGTTACGTGCCGGAGTGAATATCGGGTGTATGGTTACGTTGCGCGGTGATTATATGTGGGAATTTCTGGATCGCCTGTTTAATATCGCTATTCCGCGGATTCGGGATTTCAGGGGCGTATCCCCAAAAAGTTTTGATAAGTTTGGTAATTATACGCTCGGAATACGTGAACAGACCATATTTCCAGAGGTAGATCTGGATAAAGTTGCGCGTGTACGTGGTATGAATATTACCTTCGTTATTAAGAACGGAAATACTGCAGGCGATAGCAAAGCATTACTGAAAAAACTTGGGATGCCTTTTGCCAATTAAGCATTCTTGAATCGGGCGTATGATTTGCGTGGAACATGAACATAAGGTATATAGTATTGGCCAAGACAAGCAAAATTGAAAAGATGAAGCGCCAGCAGCGGATGGTTATTAAATACCGAAGCAGACGTGAAGCGCTCAAAGCTATTATTAAAAATGTAAATCGTTCCATGGAGGAGCGACTTGAGGCGAGTAAGAATCTCGCAAAATTACCTCGTAATTCGAGTCCGGTAAGGCACAGAAATCGGTGCCATCTCACAGGACGTCCGCGTGGGTATTTGCGAAAATTTGGCTTGTCGCGTATTGCGCTTCGCGAGCTTGCTCACGAAGGTAAGATTCCAGGTGTAACAAAGTCAAGTTGGTAGGCGCTACGGTTAGAAACAAGGAATATAGACGTTATGTCAATGAGTGATCCAATTGCTGATATGCTGACGCGTGTTCGCAACGGGCTGCAAGCCGGAAAACCAACGGTAGATATGCCCAATTCTTCAGTGAAAGTTGCAATATGCCAGGTACTTAAGGACCAGGGATATATTGTAGATTTCCAGGTGGCGGAAACGCCTGTACCCGGTATTATCCGTGTTACCTTAAAGTACTTGTCGGATAGAACCCCTGTGCTTCAGGGTTTAAAGCGAGTTAGTAAGCCCAGTCTGCGTATTTATGTCAAGTATGACGAGATGAAGCAGGTACGTAGTGGTTTGGGTGTGTCTATTGTCAGCACATCAAAAGGTGTAATGACAGGAAAACATGCTTACCGGAAGAAGCTGGGCGGTGAAGTGTTGTGTGAAGTGTGGTAGTGTCGTTGAATCCGACAGCCATTTAAGCGGTTTCGCAGGAGAGTTTACAGTGTCACGAATAGGAAAATTGCCGGTAGAGATTCCGGCTGGCGTTAAATGCGATATTAGTGGAAGTCATCTAAAGGTGACGGGTCCGAAAGGTACGCTTGCTGCGTCATTTTCGGAGAAAATTAGTGTCGCGCTGGACGGTAACATTATTAATGTTACACGTTCAACTGATAAAATTGAACATCGGGCGTTGCATGGATTGACGCGGGCACTTATCAATAATATGGTAATTGGTGTTACTCAGGGATATCGCAAGACCCTCTTGATTGAGGGGGTTGGGTATCGTGCTTCCGTTCAAGGTAAAAATTTGAACGTGCAGGTGGGGTATAGCCATCCAGTTATTATTACGCCGCGTGAAGGTATCCTCTTTGAGGTCGAAGGAACGCAAACGATCCGGGTTTCCGGTATTGATAAGCAGCAGGTAGGACAAATGGCTGCTGAGATCAGAAAATTACGACCTGTCGAGCCTTATAAAGGCAAAGGCATACGGTATGAAGGTGAATATGTACTCCGTAAGGAGAGCAAGTCGGGCGCATAATATAGGATAACAGTCAGCGTATGGTTGATTTGTGGTCTGGCGCATTTGATTATAGAAAGGTGTTATATGGCAAACCCAAGTGTAAAACGGGCACTGATAAAGAGGCGTATAGTTCGTATACGTAAGAGGTTGACAGGTACTTCTGATGTACCTCGCTTGCGTGTAACGCGCACGCTTAAGCATATCTATGCACAACTGGTAGATGATACGACGGGTCACACGGTGGCGGCGGCATCTTCAAGAGTGTTGACAGAATATGGTGGAAATGTCGAAGCGGCCAAGCTGGTCGGCAAATCTATTGGTGAAAAAGCCAAGGAATTGTCTATTATGCGAGTTCGTTTCGATCGTGGCGGACGGCTTTATCATGGCAGAATTAAGGCGTTGGCTGATGCAGCGCGAAAAACTGGATTGCAGTTTTAGGAGAATTCTATTTAAGTATGGGAACACAAGACACAAGAGGCGAAAAATCGGGTCGTAGACGTGACCGTAAGTTTGGTTCGGAGTCGGATGACCGCGATAAATTTATAGAGCACGTGGTAAAAATTTATCGCGTTGCGAAAGTAGTAAAAGGCGGCAGACGCTTCAATTTCAGTGCGCTCGTGGTCGTTGGTGATGGCGCAGGGCATGTTGGTGCTGCGCTGGGCAAGGCGGCAGAAGTTCCTGAAGCTATTCGTAAAGCGGTTGAGAAGGCACGTAAGGAAATGGTGGAGGTTCCTGTTGTTAATACAACAGTACCCCATGAAGTTTTGGGTAAATTGGGAGCGGCACGGGTGTTGCTTAAACCTGCATCGCGTGGTACTGGCATCGTGGCGGGTGGTCCTGTGCGTTCAGTTGTAGAAGCGGCAGGCTACGAAAATATTCTTACAAAATCCTTGGGATCTGATTGCCCAACGAATATTGTGAGAGCGACTATTCAGGGATTGACACAGTTGAGAAGAGCTGAACAAATTGCTGCAGATCGCGGTCTTGATGTATCGGAAGTGGTCTAGTTTTTTTTGTGGACATAGTACATCGTCGGGCTGTAATGCCTTGGATTGATGGAAGGATTAGATATGACTATTGAATTGCATACAATAAAAAGTGCGCCCGGTGCGCGTAGAAATAGGAAACGTGTGGGGCGCGGTCAGGGTTCTGGTACTGGTAAGACTGCGGGACGCGGTCACAAAGGTCAGAAGTCGCGTTCCGGTTATTCCTGCAGAGCGGGATTTGAAGGCGGGCAGATGCCAATTCACAGGCGGTTGCCCAAACGTGGTTTTCGTCATCAAGGCAGACATCCTTTGGCAGAAATTAACCTTGATGTTCTTGAAGTCAAGTTTGCCGACGGTGAAGAAATTACTGCAGAGAAGCTTCGTGCTGCTGGGATTGTCAAAGTTAAGCGTGGCGGTGTGAAACTACTTGGACGCGGTGAGATTACGAAACGCTTTGATGTAAAACTGCAGGCTGCCAGCGCAACAGCGCGTGAAAAAATTGAAAAAGCGGGGGGTACTGTGGCAGTGATACAGATAGTAGCCGCTGGTGAAGTGGAAGCAGTGGTTTCCGTCGTGCAAGAAAACACGACAGAAGCGGATGCGTAACCTGGGAAACCTCACAGGCAAGGAGTGATATTGTGGCTGAACCGATTGAAGCCTTTAAGAATGCTTTTAAGATTCCTGAACTCAAGAATCGCATAATGTTTACATTGCTCATGTTGACTATTTATCGACTGGGCTCGCATGTGCCGGTTCCTGGAGTAGATGGTAGTGCGTTGGCAGGTATGTTGGGAAGTGGCACAGGATTGCTCGGGTTTTACGATATGTTTACTGGTGGGGCATTTACCCGTGCAACAGTTTTTGCCCTTGGGATCATGCCTTATATTACAGCTTCTATTATTCTGTCTTTGCTTGTTAATGTTATTCCTGCTCTTGAAAATTTGCAGAAACAAGGACAAGAAGGTCAGCGGAAAATAAATGATTATACCCGTTATGGCACTATTGGTCTTTGCATTGTGCAGTCGGGTGGTATGGCAATGTATTTGCAGAGTTTGGGGCAAGAGATTGTTCCTAACCCCGGTTTCTTTTTTATGGCGCTTACAATAATTACCATGACTGCGGGTACGGCCTTTATCATGTGGTTGGGCGAGCAGATTACGGAGCATGGTATTGGCAACGGTATGTCGCTGATTATATTTGTAGGTATTGTTTCCGGTATGCCGACTGCTGTTAGTAATTTGTTCAGATATATGGGTACAGGGCAAATCTCGATGGCAACTGCCCTGGTGCTTGTTTTCATGTTGGTATTCGTAATTGCCGGTGCTATTTTGATTACTACCGGTCAGCGTCGTATTCCTGTGCAGTATCCACGTCAGGTAAAAGGACGTCGTGTATCGGGGGGACAGCGAACCTATTTGCCCTTACGGGTTAATCAAGCAGGCGTTATTCCTATTATTTTTGCTAGTTCGATTTTGATGCTTCCTCCTGTGCTGATTACGGCACTTCGTCTCCCTGAGAGCTTAAGCTGGATTGAAACAGGGTTGAGTGCGGCATTTAATCCAATGGGTTTGATTTACAATATTATTTATGCACTGTTGATAATATTCTTTGCATTTTTCTATACGGCCAGCACATTTCGTCCTGCAGAGATGGCGGACAATATGAAGAAGTATGGTGGTGTTATCATTGGTGTGCGTCCAGGTAAAGCTACTGCGGATTATTTAGGGCGGGTTATGTCACTGATCACGTGGTCAGGTTCTTTATTTCTTGCAGGTATTGCTTTAGTTCCGGTTGTTATTATTCAAGTATTGCAAGTGCCGGATCAGCAGATTGCCCATTTCTTTGGTGGCACCAGTCTCCTCATTCTTGTAGGGGTGGCATTGGATACAATCAAACAGATCGAGCAGCATTTAGTAATGCGTCATTACGAGGGATTTAGTAGTTCTCGCGGTGGACGTATTCGTTCGCGGCGGCTCTAAAGAAGTTAAGATGTAATGAGTACTACGATCATGATATACTGTTGCACTCTTGCTGGCTATGTTGAGCAGGGGCACTCCTGCCGGTTGGCGTGTAGATTACACGTTGGGTGTGTTCTATGATTGCGTTGCGTAGTGAGAGAGAGATAGATTTATTGCGTCAAGCCAATGCTATTGTGGCAAAGGCACATCAGCAGGCGTATGAGATGATAGAGCCGGGTGTTAGTACCCGTGAGATTGATAAGGCTGTTGAATCGGTGATTCTGGATGCAGGTGCGAAACCGGCATTTAAGGGTTATCATGGGTTCCCTGCCTCAACATGTATTTCTTTTGATGAAGAGGTGGTTCACGGTATTCCCGGAAAACGTAAGTTGCGTGCTGGAGAGATTGTAAGTATCGATATTGGTACTTGTTATAAAGGTTATTATGGCGATGCTGCTGTTACACATGCCTGTGGTGCAGTAGATGCCTTACGTATGAAGTTGTTGGATGTTACTGATTTGGCGTTGTCTCGTGCAATACGTGTTGCATGTGACGGAAACTACCTCAACGATATTGGAATTGTGGTAGAACAGACTAGCACTGAAGCGGGATTTGATGTTGTCCGGGATTTTGTTGGACATGGCATTGGTCTTGAGTTGCATGAAGATCCGCAGATCATGAATTATGATAACGGTTCTCCCGGACCCAGATTGAAAAGCGGTATGGTGTTGGCAATAGAGCCAATGATTACTGCTGGACGTGGAGCCGTTCGCGTGCTTAAGGATGGCTGGACAGTTGTGACACGTGATGGCAAGCCTAGTGCCCATTTTGAGCATAGTATTGTTGTTCGTGAAACTGGTGGAGAAATTTTGTCCTGGTCTGACTCGCCTCGCTGGGGTGAGCGATCAGATTAAATACGGTATGAAAATGTGAGTAACAAAATTTGTCGGAAGTAATACTGGAAAACGCATGAAAGAAGAGGCCATAGAAGTCGAAGGTACGGTGATGGAAACGTTACCGAATGCGATGTTTCGTGTTGAGCTGCAAAATGGTCACAAGATTCTGGCGCATATTTCCGGCAAAATGCGGATGCATTATATTCGCATACTACCGGGAGATATTGTAAAGGTAGAGATGTCTCCATATGATTTGACTCGTGGGAGAATCACCTACCGTCAGAAATGATATTTATTGCTGGTGCAATGGTATGTAGCTTGCGCTGGAAACTATAACTCAAGATGGCTGAGGTTGCGCACGGAGTGCGACGGCTTTCCGCCTGTAAACCATAGATTTGATATGTAAGGGAGAAAACGTACATGGCACGTATAGTCGGCGTCGAACTTCCGCGTGATAAGCGCGTTGAAATTGGAGTTCAGGCAATCTACGGTATTGGTCCGACGAGGGCGCATAAGATGCTTGAGCGCATTGGTATCAACCCGGATACGCGGGTACGCGATCTTACCGACGAAGAAGTTACGAGGATTGCGAATTCACTGCAGGATGAGTATAAGGTCGAAGGTGATTTGCGCCGTGAAGTTACCGCGAATATAAAGCGGTTAATGGATATTAATTCCTATCGCGGCTCGCGACATAAACGTGGATTACCAGTTCGGGGACAGCGCACTCATACTAATGCACGTACCCGTAAGGGACCGCGTCGCATGGCAGTGGTAAAGAAAAAATAAGTTATTGTAGGCGCAGTGATATTTCACAGAGCGTCGATGTTCATTACACATGGCATTTCGCCAGGAGAATTTGAACGTGGCAAAAGATAAGAAAAAAGGCAAGAGTAAGAAACGCAAACAGATGTTAAATGTCACTGCAGGTGTAGCACACATTCAGGCGACGTTTAACAACACAATCATCTCCATTACCGACCCGCAAGGCAATGTTATCTCGTGGTCGAGTGCTGGGCAGGTTGGTTTCTCTGGTTCGCGCAAAAGCACAGCCTTTGCAGCGCAGTTGGCTGCCGAGCAGGCAGGCAAGAAGGCGCTTGATATGGGATTGAAAGAGGTGAGGGCTTATGTTAACGGTCCTGGTGCAGGTCGTGAGTCTGCTATTAGAGCGATTCAGGCATGTGGACTTACTGTTACCCTGATACGTGATGTAACGCGTATTCCGCATAATGGCTGTCGTGCACCTAAACGTAGGCGTGTATAGAATAAGTTTGGGGCTTAGTTCCCTGCCGGGTGTAATTACGAATGCCGGCTTGGCTTATTTTCTTTCGAGTTTAAGTAATTAACATGAGTCTGGAGAGGCGTGTACATATGAACGAAAAAGACTTCACTATTCCGAAGATTTATCACATTGAAGAGGGCGCTGATAATTATTATGCGCGTGTAGTTGCGGAACCTTTTGAACGTGGATATGGAACCACAATTGGAAACTCGCTGCGGCGGGTATTGCTTGCATCTCTTGACGGTAGCGCTGTTACGGCTATTCGTTTTGAAGATGTGCCCCATGAGTTTTCTGCGATCCCCGGTGTCTTTGAGGATACAACTGATGTGGTCCTCAATCTGAAACGTTGTAGAATTCGTCTTAATGAAGGTGAGTCTATTATTTTCACTTTTGTTCATAAAGGCGAAGGGGAAGTGACTGCTGAAGATTTATTTAAAGAGCAGGATATTGATGTATTTAACCCTGATATGGTTATCTTTACTGCTGTCAATAAAGACACAGAAGTTACTATGGAGATCAAGGTTGCACGTGGACGTGGTTACAAAACTGCCGAAGAGTTTGAATTTGGTCATGCCCCCTTGGGCACCATTTATTTGGATGCCAATTTTTCACCGGTAACCAAGGTGAATTTTCAGATTCAGGATGCACGTGTTGGGAAAATGACGGATTATGATCGTTTATTGCTGGATGTGTGGACCGATGGTTCCATTGCGCCGGATGATGCAGTACGCCGTGCTGCGTCCCTGTTGATTCAGCACTTTGATATTTTTTCAAAGACTCTTGATACAGAGGAGCCGGATCTGGATGAGGTTGTAGAAGAAAATTCCGAGATGATGCGTTTATACGCAAAACCGGTCGAAGAGCTTGAATTGAGCGCGCGATCGGCAAATTGTCTGAAAGCGGCAAAGATAGACGATGTGGGAGAGCTACTTTCGTTTACGGAAAGCGAAATGATGCAATTTCAAAATTTTGGTAAAAAGTCTTTAGATGAAATTAAAGCCATTCTGGAAACTCTGGGCTTAACTCTCGGCATGCGTAGTGCAACGGCCGAGGACCCGGAAGAAATCGATAGCAGCGACGTCAATAACGAAGATACCGAAAGCAGTGCCGATGAGGCCAACGATGCTGACGGTACCGCTGAAGATATGAACTAAGGAATTTAATTATGCGCCATAGAAAATCAGGAAGACGGCTTGGCCGGAATATGTCCCATCGCAAAGCCACGATGAAGCATCTGGCAGTTGCACTGTTCAGGCATGATGCCATTGAAACGGGTGTGTACAAAGCAAAGGAGCTTCGTATTTTTGCTGAACCCCTTATTACGCTTGCAAAGACAGATACCGTTGCCAATCGGCGCCGTGCATTTGCAGCATTGCGTGATGATGAAGTGGTACGCAAGTTATTTGCCGAAATTGCTCCTACCTATGCGGATCGTCCCGGTGGATACACACGAATCATGCGTCTTGGAAATCGTCTCGGAGATGCAGCGGAAACTGCACGTATTGAGCTTGTGGATCGCGGCGAATACCAGATCGACTAAAACGTTCGTAAATACGATAATTATTTAACGAGAGAGGTTGTTTTAACAGCCTCTCTCGTTTCTTATTCTATCGTTATCTTAGGTTATACTGATGCTTTTAGGAGTTCTTTGGGACCCATCTCAGGAGTAATAGCATCCATACCTGCGCTTATACCGGGCTTGATTTGCTTTCCGAACTTTGCAAAAAAACGATTTTTTTCGATTGTTGTGGAAAAGGAGTTTTCTGCCCATTCACTCAGATAGCCCATACAAGCATGGGTTTGAAGAGCGGTGTGACCGTTTAGCAGATACATGCCTTCCTGGAAGTCGTGGAAGTATGGGCGTAGTTCGGGTGCATTTAAGTCATCTACAAAGCGCTGTCCATAAGCATTCATTTCTGTACCGATGAAAATAGGTAAATCCCGTTTACGTGTTTGCTGCATGAACGCTTCAAATTTCTTTAATTTTAATTCTTTTTGATCTGCATCTTTAATATTCCAATTCCGTTCTGGAATAGCAGCTACTGCTGCTGCGCCTGATGCGATCATGGTGTCAATCAGATCATCCATTTTTGATTCACCGGAAGAGGTGCCGTCAAGGAAAGTCATCGTGGGGATGGCACCGTTAGCCAGGAATAAGTGATTCACTTCCTCAAGTACTGGAAAGTCTTTTCCTTGTGCCTGCATATAGCCTACGCCCCCGGCTTTCATTGTTTTACTTCGTAATAACCCCTGAAATGCAGGAGGATCAGGGATTGTCATCGCTACTTTCTCTTCTGATATACCTAACTTTTTTGCCCAGTAGGAATTTAATTCGGAAGTATTTGGGAAGGTATTGCAGGATTTATCATAATAGGCGGCGCAAAGATGGCGTTCTGTTACATTTCCTGCTGGTGTTAAGGGGAGAACATCGTTTTCGTAATCAAGGGCAATTTCTTCCAGCAAGGTGTTCACACGGTCGATAATAGTTTGCGTGCGTTGTTGTGCCATTCCTTTTATTTGCCGCAGCAGGGAAGCATCCTTACCGGATATACTTGAGGAAGAAAACCCCATACCAACGTGGTAAGAGATTCCCGGTTCACCGGGTGAGTTTATTTCATCGTCAGAAAACCCGGGAACGAAAACCCGGGTTTCAAGTCCTGCACCACCGCGCAGCCCTAAACGTGTGCAGGCGTTCAGAAATTCATCTATACCGTCAAGCACATCAAAATCAACCAACCCCATGGCACATAACCCAGCCGCGCGTGCACGCCAGACCAGGGCGGTGGGCGAATAGCCATAGCCGCTGAAGGAAAAGAAGGAATGGCAGTGCATGTTGAAGTGATCGCCCAGAGGAGGCAAGGTGATTGTACCTGAATTGACCGCATCAATAAGTGCGTCCAGCGCTTCCTGTCGTTCCGTGGCATCTAAACTGTCCAATTGCTTTTCAAGTTCTTCGCGAATCGGCATGAGTATCCTTTCAATTGTTGCAGGATGGTACTGCAGGCTATTATTGAGATTATGTAAGTCGGCGAACCCTGAATCTTATGAAGAATCTGATCATAGCAGATATGGGGCTTACTGTACCAAGAAAATTTTACATGTAAAAGGATAGAAGATTTTTTTGACTTGGTATCGTCGATTGCTTGAATAGAATACACTGTTACAGTATACTCTCGTGGAAGATGTTAATTTCTAATGTCTTGTGATAAAGGAAGTTCTTTTGTTTACTTACCTGATGCGGTAGTATTGGCTAAGTAAAAAAAATATGGCATGATCGTGTCATGTATATTGGAGATGTAATCATGAAAAAAGGTTGTATTATCGTCCTGATTGTTCTTGCTGTTTTATTTTTATTACTTGCAGTATCGGGTGGGATTGCATTTGTATCTCTTGATAATAATTTTGGTATACGCCTTGCCCCGGCAATATCTCACGAAGAATTGGCGATGGATGAGACAAGGATCAGGATGGTGATTAAGCCTGAGTTAATTCTTCCCTTTCTCATTGATTTTATTCCGGAAGATGTAGATATTGATACACATGGTGTAGAAATGCAGGCAATTTTGGATCAGGTAGTGCCGCGTGAAGTTGCCCTTCTTGTCAGTGGTGATATGGTGGCGCGTAGTATGCATGTAACTTTCTTTGCAAATGAAAAACGCGGTGGTCCTTTTATTTGCACGCTTGTAAATGAAGATAACCCTTTCGAAAAAGTTACGCAGATTGCTTGGACGAGTCTTGGTCTTGAACTATATGAGCGTGGTATGCTGGTAGCCGAAGGCGATCTTCCTGTTCCCGCAGCGGTAGAAGCTGAATTGCTTGAAACCTGGCCAACACGTTCGTTACAACAGGTCGCCACAGTGCAGGGAAATAACCATATCGAGCTGGTGCTTGACAACAGTAATGGTGATATCCTTATGTTTGTGGCTGCTGTTGCTGAGGCTGCAGGAAACTCCTGGGAAGCGGTGCTTGAAGAACAGATGGCGAGTATGGTCACGGGTGTTATTAAGAGCATTGGTGTTGCCCGGTTGATTGCCAATATGATTGATACTGATACCGCAGAAATCACCCTTGATATTACGGCGGATTCGGATAGTGGGGCAGGTTTACAATTTCTGATATCCGGCATTGCCCTGCCTCAGTTGAAAAATTTACTCAAAGAGGAGTATGGACTGGTTCTTGAGGGAGATTCAATGTGGGATGAAGAGAAGGGGGCTGTATTGGGCACATACACATTAACTGGTCTTGATACATTTATTCGTCAGCAAATAGAGGATGATCAGGTGTAGGTACTTTTTATGGAAATATATACTGATCGATAGAATATTCCCGGGGGTATTTCGCAGCGAGGGTGGGGTGTGATCGGATCCGGTATTGATGAAAAGTGAAATACAATATGTGCATGGATATACTTCCAGAGAATTAGGGCGGTTGCTGGAGTCTGCCGATGTACTGCAACAGCTGCTGCATGGCAATACAATGTATTCGCAGGATATGCTTGT
>JAGLCZ010000452.1 GCA_023145975.1 Candidatus Hydrogenedentota bacterium
CGTATCCCGCGTCCACATTTAGGAGAGTAGTCAATTTGGCAAGATCATCAGCCGTCCAGAAGAGACCATATCCGCCAAATGGTGCGCCAGTCCAATTATTATCACTGGTACGGAGGGTTGTGTATGCGCCCGGTCCAATATTGATGGGTTTGAAGACTTCATCAACTAGGAAATTGAAGGTATCTGCACTTGCGCCTTCCTGCGATTGCAAGTAACTCTGCATCGCCTGAACAAGAATAAAGGTATCAGAGGTGTGGTAAACCCAAGTATTCCCGGGGGAGGCTTTATTGCCCCATTGGAAGGCATAGGAAATTTTGTCCGCATAAGTCTCAGCGTCGAAGAAATTAGCCATCTTTGCGCCATCTTCATCGGTTTCAAACCGAGACGAAAAATAATTTCCTGTTGCCATATCCAAAGTGTTGTTAAAAGTGACACTTGTCCAATTTCCGGCAGAACTGGCAGCTTCCGGCACATAATCTTTGATGAGCAAATTGGCAACATTATCACCATATTTCTGCCCTAGGCGCATATAGGAAACACCCGCAAAAGCAGATTTAGCGGTGGAATAAGAGGGCATTCGCATAAATTGGAGATAAGGGTAATTTCCATAGCGTGTATCGCCGCCACCAACATAGTTTGTGCCATCAACAACCAATCCATAGGCAGTCATGTCGCCAATGCCGCTGGTGAAGGGGGCTAAATCAATGCCGGGGTAATCAGTAGACAGCGCAGCAAACGCCTTGACAGGCATTTGCTGAGTAACTTCTTGAGCAAAATCATCTTGAAGTTGAGCACTGCCCACTACGCTTTGTGCTGTATAGCTTGCCGGAAGCATGCCCCAGAAATTACCTTTGAAGTAGAAACAAGTCTCTTGGGTGATTTGATAATATAGCTGAGAATTTCCACTATCGTTAAATAGGAAGGTCATCACGCCGTTATGTGTACAGTTGGCATTTTTCTCAACTAAAGCAAAGGGGAAAGATGCGCGTGAGTAGCCATTATCGCCATTTTCTTGCCAAACACGCCCAGGGCTGAGAATATAATCCCAATAAGGATGCGCTGTGATAAGTTTCCCGCGTTGAACGGGGATAAGATGACTGCCATTTTGTACAAATTCAAAATCGAACTCTGGCAGATGCAGGCGTTCTGAGTCTGCATCATAGTTGTATTTGTCGGTTACTTTGACAAAATCTCCGCTGGTCGCTTCGTTGGAAAGCGAAAGACTGCCTTCAAAGGTGTAATTGGGCATGGCGGCTTCGGCGGGCAATCCGAGTGCACTAATGTCCACAGGGAGGGCGGGGGTAGAGCCACTCATCAAATCGTTATAGGTCATTACTGTTCGGGAAATATTACCTGAACCTGTTAGCGGGTCACCGGACACACCACTGCCAGGAATGGGAGTCGGCGAGGGTGTTGGGGTAGGTCCGCTAGTTGGAATCGCGGTTGGGCTGGATGTTTCTGTTGGTGTTA
>JAGLCZ010000453.1 GCA_023145975.1 Candidatus Hydrogenedentota bacterium
AGTCACTCTTGGATTGGACTATACGAGGCCGTCTTCTGGTTTTACAAAATCGTTCAAAACTTCGTTTGCAGTCCCAATCGTGAAATCCCAACCCGGCTGCAATCAAAGTAATATACTGATCAACACGGATAGGCTCATCTAACTTCCGTATAATCTCAAACAGTTCATGGGTAACATCAGTACGCCCTTCTATAGTACGCGTCCTTTCTTTGCTCATCTCGATATAAAACGTCACAAAATCGGGAGCACCTGAAATACACTCTTTAAATACATCCACGCCGTCATCGCGAATAAAGTCATCAGGGTCTTTTCCACCCGGCGGTGTCAGCGCACGCACGGTCAGTCCAACAGCAGTCAATATGGAAATGCTTTTCAGAGCGGCCCGTATTCCTGCCGTATCGCCATCATAAAGAACAACAACTTCTGGAACATATCTCTTAATCAACATGGCCTGCGGTTCTGTCAATGCAGTGCCGCACGTAGCCACAACATTTTCAATACCCACATCAAAACAACGCATAAGGTCGAAGTATCCTTCAACCAATATTGCCTGCTTCTGTCGACGCATGGCATCCCGTGCTTCATACAAGCCGTATAGTATCCGACTTTTTTTGTAGGACGCTGTTTCCGGAGAATTAATATATTTTGCAGGACTGTCTCCAAGATCACGTCCGCCAAAAGCCACTACATTTCCTGAAACATCCTTAATGGGGACAATCAAGCGATTCCGAAAAAAATCATATAAGTTTCTGTCACCCCGTCTCGCAAGTCCAGACGCCATAATCTCACTATCGCGAAATTTCTTCCGGGCGGCGGCAGCATATAATTGTGACCAATCATCCGGGGCAAGTCCCAATCCAAATTTTGTCTCAGTAGCCTCTTTCAATTGGCGCGTCTTCATATATTCACGGCCCAATGCACCACCAATAGGATCAAGAAGAGTTCGTTGATAAAACTTTGCAGCAAAACCATTCAACTCCAGAATTCGCCGACGCATATAGGCTTCACGATCATCTTCAACCCCTGAACTTTCCAGTTTAATACCAGCACGCTCTGCCAGTTTCTGTATAGCCTCACCAAAGGTCCATCCTTCATACTGCATGACAAAGCTGATGACATCGCCACCCTGATCGCTACTGAAGCAATGGTACATCTGTCTGTCGCGACTTACCGTAAAAGAAGGTGTTTTTTCATTGGTAAACGGACTAAGCCCCTTGTAGCGGTCCGTCCCCGATGGCTTCAGATCAACACTGCTACCGATAACATCCACGATGTCATTGGCTGCTGCTACCTGGGCGATCATTTCACGGGAATACTTACTCAACGGTCGCCTCATAATCTCTGGTGTAAAAAAAAATACTTCAATATAGGAACAGCAGACGCCATTACACATCCCTACATTTAACTGAAAAATATAACTCTACCCTACAAAAAGAACACCGACCAGACACAACTCACGCGCTGTACATTGTCAAGTATTATTATAGCATGGTATTCCTCATTTGTCAATTTTTTTTAGCAGCCCTTCGCCATGACTTCTTTTTTTTTCAATACTGTGCATTCTATCTGTTTTTATGCCTATGTTTTTGGTACAATTGCAGGCATGGAAATACAAGATTTTTGGAATACATATAGTAGCGGTCTTGCACCAGCTGAATTTGTGTGGCGTTTCGGAAAAGGCAACGCGGAGATCAGTGTAGCTAAATACATACGCACATGTCCCGCTATGTACGGTATCCTCTGCCACAAAAGTTGGAAATCTACTTTTGCATCGCAGGAACAGTACAATCGCGAACGAGTTGCGGCAGCATTACTCACCTATCTGGAATTAAATCGTACTGACTGGGAAAAGCAAGTTGAAGAGTATGC
>JAGLCZ010000454.1 GCA_023145975.1 Candidatus Hydrogenedentota bacterium
TTCTTCTTTCCGCCTGTGTTCTCTGTGTCTCTGTGTCTCTGTGGTTAAATCCTCTTCTCTTCTCTCTCTCTCTCTTTCTCCCCTTTTTCTTTTTTTTCTCCTTGCCTTCCTTTCTTTCTTCCTTCCCTTTGTGTTCTCTGAGTCTCTGAGTCTCTGTGGTGAAATCCTCTTCTCTTCTCTCTTTCTTTCTTTCTCCCCTTTTTCTCTCTCCTTCCCCTCGCCTTCCTTTCTTCCTTTGTGTTCTCTGTGTTCTCTGTGGTTAAACACCCGCAAGTAACCGCTCTTCTTCAGCCTTCCTTCATTATCTGGGTAATAGGTTACCATCTTCCCCAAAAAAATATTGACTTTCGGGACGAAGTCGGGTATACTTTGTAATGTATAAGTCAGAGGAGGCTCTGGCTGTATGTGTATTTTTGTTTTCTTTTTGTTTTTTTTGTAGTTATTCATCTAGTAATGGAGCAGGTATGAGTGGAATACAATGTAGGTATGACGAGGCGGGCAGCGCGTTCTTTTCGTCCCAGTCTGCAGCGTGTTCACACGAGGCGAGCGCTTTTATAGCGTATAACCGGAACGGACGCGGCAGTTGTCGCGTCACAGGAGGATTTGCAATGTATACTCGGGTTACAGTGATGTTCCTTATGGCATGTGTGCTGGTGCTGTTCGGCAGCGCGGCTTCTGCACAGCCGACCGTGATCAACGGAAGTTTTGAGGATGGCGCGTGGAATAGCGATACTGCGAACGGGTGGAAGCTCGGCAGCTCAATTCTGGGTTGGGCGACGAACATGCCCACGCCGGACGCACAACCGGAAGCGTGGGGGGTTAATCAGCGAGGCGGCCCTCTGGCGGGTACTACGGGGGATACGCCTGACGGCGGAAACTTCCTGTTCATTCAAGGTAATGGCGATGTCTGGCAGGACTTCGGTGCTCAGTGGGAAGAGGGATATCGTTATGATTTGGACTTCCATGTAAATGCACGTCAAGGGCAGCCGGCCATCACCCTGGAAATTTTTGTCGGTACAAAGTCCATTTATGGTCCTGTGGCTCATTCCTATCGTGAGGGCTGGCGGCAAGTAATCGTTCCTTTCCGCTATCAGGCGGCAGTTATGGGTGGGACAGATGTAAGGTTCCACGTTTCCAGCACAGATGGGAATTCTACATTACTGATCGATAGGGTGAGTATTCCTTATGCACGTACTGTAGATTTTCAGACCGTCCAGGCGAATCTTCATACCAAACTTGATTTACTTTCTGCCGGTCTCTGGACAGGAAGTATTTGGGGTTCTGTAGTTGATGCCGGTAAAGGCTATCAGCAGCTCGGTCCCACCTTCAATCTTGCCGACCATACGGGTAATGGAATTAATGATGATTTACATTTGGGTCTCCTGGAGCCCATCGTAAATGATGACGCGTGTGCACGGGCGTTGCTCGGCGATACGAAGATGGATAACATTCAAACGGCATTTATGCTGAATCGTAACTTTGCGACGACCCGCGAACTTACTTTTCAGGCGCAGATACAGAATTGGACGCGAGTTTCGGTACATTTAGATGATATTAAGCTAAGCTGCACATTGGAGTACAGACCGCTTTGGACCGGGGTGGAAACTTTCACTACAAATGCGAATAGCGCACTGTCAATTACTGTTGATGCAGGCGGGGTGGTCGGTAATACAAGCTTTGATACAGACTTTGATCTGCCGTCCCTGTGGGGGCCGAAAAGCATATTAAGTGAAACCCCGGGAACTGAGGGGCTTAGCGATGATTTGGCTGATTTGATTGCTGCCTACTTGACCATCGGCGATCAGGATAAGATGGACTATATGCAGCATGTTATTGCTGCATTGATGCAGGATGGTTTCCGTCTCAACCTGGATGTATTTATCCTTGATCTGGTTGCGGGGGCGCTGGGTGGCAAGTCAGATGGAAAATCAGAAGCACCGTTGGGACCTGTATATGGTGCAGGCGACGATAAAAACTACACTGTTCCGGTAGTTACCAATTTAACATTAGATTCATGGCCTGATTTGCTTATCGAGGATGGGGATGACTGGTATCATATTCACCAGCTGCGGCTTTGGGTGCCGGGTGCACCCTTTAGTGCCGGTATTGCGAATTGGGTGAATTCCTATAATCTGGGTACGAACGGGCTTGCGCCGCAGGTAGTGGATACCCTCACGTATGGCTATCCCACTTTATTACGTGCCGGGGGCGATCTCAATAGCGATGGTACGACGAACTTGGCGTCCGCTGTAGCAACAGGAGGTATATTGCTTGACTTCCAGATCGCGGAAGATGTCGCAGTAGCACAGCAATTCCTGTGGTACAATCAGCCGTCTGCCGTGAGTCCCCTGGATTATGGTTCTCCCATATTATTTAATGTGTTTGCTGATTACGACGGCAGCGGCACTTCCTATCAATGGTATCGTGGTACCGATGCAGGCAGCCTGGTAGCAGTACCGGGCGAGACTTCTGCGAACTGGTTCTTTGATACTGATTTCTATTCCGTCGGTGCTGCTACGCGCGACCGGTATTATCAGGTGAGTGCCACCACACTCAGGTGTGGTTTGCCGGAGACCATTTGGAGTGATGTCGTTATCGTTGATGGCGCTCTTCCTCCCGTAGTTACGGTTATCGGTGCTAACGGCGGCGGTGATTATTTGCCGGGTGCTCCGTTATCGCTTTCAGTGGGTGCCACCTGTCCTGCAGGTCAGTACTTCACCTACCAATGGCAGAAAGATGACGGCGGCTGGGCGGATATCCCGGGTGC
>JAGLCZ010000455.1 GCA_023145975.1 Candidatus Hydrogenedentota bacterium
TCGAAAATGTACGTGCCATGATCGGCGATCACGATTTAGAAGTGGATGGGGGTATAGACGATAAGACCGCCGAAGAGGTTATCAATGCAGGCGCCAATGTACTGGTCGCAGGTTCGTATGTGTTTTCCCGGGAACACTCCTATACTGAAGCCATAGACCGCCTGAAATCCGCAGGAAGCTAAACTGTAAAAAAACTACCAGGAAAAGACTGACTTACACCCCCTGACGAAATCCCTAATTCATCTTCACAGGTGCGTTTCCGTCTTTTAACTGATAGGATGCCTCGAGTTTTCCGTCGATATAAACCTCGACTATTGCCTCAATAACATAGGTTACCGGCACACGAATGGCGGTACCGGAAACATAGGTTGCTTTCGCCTGTTCATCCGATTCAGGCACTTTCGAGTATACGGTTTGACGGTTACCCATACGGTCCACCACATCCACCCGTGCGGCTTTCGCGAACCAGTCATAGAACATCTGGTGGCGGACTGTCGCCTCATAACGCATGGACGGCGCTGCACCCGTTACAGAGGGTTTGTAGTTAAATGTAACCGTTTGTCCCCGGTAAATGAGCGTATCTACTGCCGGAGTCTGCGCCAACACAACATCCATGACAGCATTCGGAATATCCACTTCCTGTGCCACCAATACCACCCCGAAAGCCGCAAGCACTTTCGCCACTTCGGCAATAGGCACGCCGCGCAAATCAGGCATTAAAGCACTGGGAAGATCGGAACCGGCACTCAGCAGCAGATGTATTTCACCCTGGTCTGCCAATTCACCGCCTGCAGGCGGATCCTGTGCAAGAATTGTATCGCGAAGTGCCGCCTCTGGTACCCGCGCCAAACTGCCCACACGAAACCGTGCAGCCGTTATTTCACGACGCGCATCTGCAAGGGAGCTTCCCACCAGATTCGGGGCATGCAGATAGTCCTGTCCCATACTCACAAACACATTGACAGAACGTCCCTCACGCACCACACGCCCTGCACCGGGACGTTGTGCAATAATATAGTACTTGGGTGCCGTTGGATGCGGTACCGGAGATTGACGTCCCAGTTCCAAGCCCCGTTCCGTCAACAAAAATGCAGCATCGGTGATGGGTATATCCACAATGTCCGGTACATTAACGTGACGCCCGCCTTCCAAGGCATAGGTATACACAAAATATCCGGCACCTGCCATCACCAGTAAAAACAGTACGAGTGCGATAGACCACTGCATACACCAGGTCACAAAACGCAACAAAAAGAAAACGAAACTCAGGACCGTTTCCGAAAACGTGTCAAGAAGAATCCGTCCCACGCTGCGTCGAGTGGGCTGGTCTGGTATTGTCCCTGTGTTATTTTCCACGAATCAAACTGCTCCGGGGCATCTTCGGGAACGCAATGTCCATCGGCTATTATTTCCGATACAACTTCTGACGTTTCCTGCCGGGTTAAAGTACAAACAGAATACACAACAAGTCCCCCATTCTTACAAAGTTGCACTGCCTTTCGCAACAAAGCCCGTTGGGTTACTGCCAATTTCGCCACCAATTCCGGAGTGGTACGCCATCTAATCTCAGGATGGCGGCGCAATGTTCCCAATCCGGAGCAAGGGGCATCAAGCAAAACACGATCAAAAAAACCCTCCTTAAAAGGAGGTAAAAGACCATCGCCGCATAAAGGAATTATATTGGGAACCGTCATACGCTCACAATTTTCTTCCAGCCGTCCCATGCGGCTATAATAGCGATCCATGGCAACTACCGAGGCTTCTCCCCCGGTCAACGCTGAAATATGGGTTGCTTTCCCGCCCGGTGCGGCACACATATCAAGAATATTTTCGCCGGGAGAAGGACTCAGTAACTGTGCAGCAAACATGGAAGCAGGATCCTGTAGCATAAAAAGACCTTCCTGAAACAACTTGCTTTTCAGAAGGTTACTCTTCCCGGAAACAATCAGCCCGTCCATACAATTAGGCACGGGAGCTGCTGCAAAACCTGATTTTCCCAAAAGACGTATTAAATTATCCCGGTTCATCTTTAATGTATTTACGCGAATCGTCAGCGGTGCCTGCTCCCCGCATGAAGCGCAAATTTTTTCCGCACCCTCCTCACCAAATTTTTCCATCCAGAGACGTACCATCCACCGCGGCATCGAGTATCGCATACGCAGGTGATTTATAAAATCACTATGCCGATCGGGAAACGACACCGATTCCAAACTATCCGGAATATGACGTAATACGGCATTGGTAAGTTTTGCCAATCCGATATTTCCACGGCGGCGGGCAAGATCAACGCTGGTATGTACCAGTGCGGGACGGGTCACATTGGCACAAAAATATGCCTGAAAAACGCCCAGCCGCAGTACCATAAGAACAGGCGGGGGTATTTTATCAAGGGGTTGAGTACAGACAGCACTCAGCACGTGATCGCAAAGGAGTTTATTGCGTACAACTCCATACACCAGATGCGTAAGGAAACGACCGCCCCGTAGAGACAGGCGACCTTTACGTAAAATTCGATCCAATACCACATTGGTACGGGCATCATTTTCGAGTACACGTATTAAAGCAGACACTGCATTATCGCGAACAGGATCAACCGGCATCAGTTATCTCCTCAAAACGTTCACCGGGAGATATAGACACACCCCGTAGAAAAACCACTGCATCAAGCACTTTTCGTCCAGCCAACTGCAATTGGGTAACAGCCAGCTGCCCCTTTCCCGCTGCCACCAGAATCCGGTCTTTTTCGACACTGACAATCGTTCCCGGCGCGGCTTCGGCAGGCGTATCAACAGGAACCGCCCTAAGAATACGGCAAAGCTGTTTTCGAAACATACAGTGTGCCATTGGCCAGGGGTTACATGCACGTATCCGATTATCTATTTGCTGTGCATCCTCTGCCCAACAAATACGTCCATGCTTTTTCTCAAATACCTTGCTGACTGTGATGCAGGAAGGTTCCTGCGGCTTGGCAGGAGCAACCTTGCGTTCAACCAGTTCAATCGCTTTTACCATCTGGACTGCCCCCATATCCGCCAGACGATCCGTTAACTCACCTGCCGTCTCCTCCTGTGCAATGGGTGTCGATTCCTGCAGCACAATATCGCCTGCATCCATTGCAAGTACAATACGCATGATGGTAACGCCCGTAGCGGCATCCCCTTCGAGTATCGCAGTCTGGATGGGAGAAGGCCCCCGCCAGCGCGGCAGTAAACTCGGATGCAGATTCAACCATCCACAGGGTGGTACATCAAGCACAGGCTGTTTGAGTAAACGACCATAGGCAGCAACTACGCACAAATCCGGTTTTTGCTCCGCCAACCAGGTTGCAAAAGTACCATCATGCAGCTTTTCAGGTTGATGTACTGCCAGTCCATTTTCCAATGCCCACACCTTAACCGCAGATGGCGCAGGCTTACCGCTACGCCCACGCGGACGATCCGGCTGGGTAACCACCGCAGTAATCTCATGATGAGATGCCGTTGCGGCAAGGGTTGGAACCGCCAGTTGCGGTGTACCAAAGTATACGATACGCACAATTAAATCATCCCCGGAATATCGACGCCGCCGGTCAACTCCGTCATTTTTCCCTTTACCATTTCCTGTACCTTGGAAACGGATGAATTTATTGCAGCAGCCACGAGTCCCTCAAGAGTTTCGGAATCCTCTGCATCAATAATCATCGGATCAATCTTGCACGAAACCACTTCCATATTGCCATTCATCACAATCGTGATCATGCCGCCGCCCACGGATGTTTCGATGTGCATGTCACCCAGTTTCCCTTTCAATTCTTCAATGCGGCCTTTCATCTCCATCGCCTGCTTGATAACGCCGCCCATCTTGCCTAAATCGCCTAACCCTTTTAGCATAATTTATCCTTTGTATTGTAGTTTTTCGTTGACTACGGTGCTGTATCCAAACTCTGGTGTAAGCGGTTAATCATCTCCATACTGACCTTGTGCATAACAGGTGCGACTTCGGGATTACCCGTATAAATCTCTCCGTAAGGAGCAGTATCTCTTCCGTATGTATAAGGTGCTTCCTGATCCCACTGTGATTTGGGAACAATATATCCCACCTCATCATTGCATAAATTAAAGTTCATTTTCAGGGTGCCTTTCAGCGCCTCAAAAAGCGGAGGTGTTTCGACAGGTGCAATCTTAAAATCAGCACCTTCAGGATTTTCGATACCTCCAAAAACAATCTCCGGATAAATTTCCCCGGGAGTAGTCACAATTTCAATTTCGCCTATATGCAATGCGTTAATCTC
>JAGLCZ010000456.1 GCA_023145975.1 Candidatus Hydrogenedentota bacterium
TGAAATTATTACGCCAAAACGATACAACTCAGGTAGAATCATTATATTATTGCCATAAGCAGATTATATACCGCAACAGATTACTACCCTTAAGAGGGTGAATGCAATTTCCTGCACGCCATTGTATAATAGGAGTTCTTATTGTCGGCAAGTACAAGGAAACCTAATATGACCAAGTCCCCTAAACCCCACATACTTGTTGTAGAAGACGAAGAGGATATCCTCGAACTGGTCTCATATAACCTGAAGAAAGAGGGGTATCGTGTAACCCGTGCTATGAGCGGTGAAAAAGCTCTTCAAAGCGTGGAGGACGAGCCGCCCCAACTCATTCTTCTGGATCTTATGCTTCCGGAAATTGATGGGCTGGAAGTATGCCGGCGTATCAAGCGTAATCCGGAAACCGCCACCATACCGATTGTGATGTTAACAGCCAAAGGCGAAGAGTCCGACATTGTGGCAGGACTGGAACAGGGTGCTGATGACTATATTACCAAGCCTTTCAGTCCCCGCGTATTGATTGCACGAATACATGCCGTACTGCGTCGTAACCGTCGCGACATGGCCAGCGAAGATGCCGTATTAATTTTCGGTGATCTAAGCATTCATCCAGGACGTCATGAGGTCATTTATCAGGATGTACTCATTGATTTCACCTATTCCGAATTTGCTATTCTTCATCTGCTGGCACGCCGTCCAGGCTGGGTATTTACACGATATCGGATTGTGGATGCTGTTCGTGGTGAACATTATGCTGTTACAGAACGTGCTGTAGATGTACAAATTGTAGGATTGCGTAAAAAACTAGGGGGTGCTGGAAAATATATTAAAACGGTACGTGGTGTGGGATACAAATTTGTAGATCAGGATACAGCCGGTGTTTAGAGTTTCTATTCCCACATTTATATTTTTTACATGTATGCTGGTAGCCCTTGCAATACTAGGTACTATCACGTTGCTTTCAGCAGATATTTTTAGAAAAAGTTACCACGAACATATTACCCATGAACTGGCAGGTTATTCACAACTGACTGCAGAAGCCAGCCGCGATTTACTGCGGACAGGTAACTACAATACCCTCGATACTTTTGTTCATACTGCCGCCGCTAATCACTCCATGCGTATTACCATTATACTTCCCGATGGTACTGTGGTGGCTGATTCGGAAGACAATGCTGCAACGATGGATAATTATGGTGACCGCCCGGAGATAAGTCAGGCACGGGAATCAGATCAAGGTACGGGATTTCGGAACAGTGATATCCCTGGGAACAGCATGTTTTATTATGCCGTCGCCATTCGCGATAAAGAGACGCTGCTGGGTATTGCAAGGGTGGCGATGCCCTCCGAAACGCTGGGGAGAACACTACAGCGTACCCGCCCTCAAATTTTGTTGGGAGCGGGAGCAGTAACACTATTTACTTTGCTTGCCTCCCTGCTTTTGTCCCGGATAATTAACCGTCCCATGCAGCATATTGTCAAGGGGGTGCAGCGTTTTTCCAAAGGAGATTTCACAAAGCCCCTTGATATGCTGTACCTTTCTGAAATGACAGTGCTTTCTGAATCTCTAAATGATATGGCGGCACAGTTGGACGAACGCTTGCGTGCTGTTACAGAGGAACGAAACCAACAGGAAGCGGTACTTTCCAGCATGGTAGAGGGGGTACTGGCTGTGGATAATCAAGGGCGTATCATGACTTCTAACCTGGCGGCGGTACGACTTACAGGCATTGATTTTGAAACAACTCAAAATGCATATTTACATGAAGTGGCACCCAACACTCCCCTTTCCCAGTTTGTTACCCAAATCCTGAACAGCGCCACGCCAACAGAAAGTGAGTTCGGCAATCTCAGTCAAAGCGGGCGTATTCTGCAGGTACACGGAAGTGTGTTGCGAGATGCACAAGGAAATGGTATTGGTGCTGTGGTGGTATTTAACGATGTTACCCGTCTGCGCCGTCTGGAACAGGTACGCCGTGATTTTGTCGCCAATGTGTCTCATGAACTGCGCACGCCCATCACCTCAATCAAGGGATTTGTGGAAACGCTGCTGGATGGGGCTATCAACAGTCCTGACGACGCACGGCGTTTTCTTGAAATCGTGGCGAAACAGAGCGACCGCCTCAATGCAATTCTGGGGGATTTACTGACCTTATCTCATATCGAAGAAGGGGAAGAAAAGAAAAGTATTGAAGTAGAGATTACCGGAATCCGTGATACCCTTGAAGCTGCTATGCAGCTGTGCTCCAAAAAGGCATCTGCAAAGAACATTCAAATCTATCTCGAATGTGACGAGCATACTAAGGCCTGTATCAATCCGTCCCTGCTTGAACAGGCAGTGGTAAACCTTATTGATAATGCTGTCAAATACAGTCCCGACAATAGTGATGTTGTGATCCGTGCTTCCAGCAAGGAAGAAGTGATAATTCAGGTTGAAGACCGGGGCTGCGGGGTTGCGGCAGAACACTTCCCCCGTTTATTTGAACGTTTCTACCGTGCCGACAAGGCGCGCAGCCGTGCACTGGGCGGCACAGGATTAGGCTTGTCTATTGTGAACCATGTTATCACCGCCCACGGTGGACGTGTTACTGTTGAGAGTACTCCGGGTGTGGGAAGTATTTTTTCTATCTACTTGCCTATAACATAATAGGTAGAGTTACTGACCGGGCTGAGATTCGAAAAAACTGCTCTCTATTTCACTTTGTAAATATGAACGTCCAATGGCTTGAATTCATCTTTCAGAATCCCCTTTTTCAGTGATACGCTTCTATTTTCATTGTATACTGTAATTTCCCCGTCATATTTATTACCAACTGGTAAAGCGGGTTGGAATGTTTCCGTTTGGGATAGATTGGCAGCTATCACATAGGTTCCGAGAGGGCTCTTTTTGATAATAGCCAAAATGGATTTGTTTTTTTCTACAGAGAGAACTTTATCCCCGAATCCGTGCGCTAAAAACAGGGGAGCAAGTTCATTCAACTCAGATAAGAGTATTTTCTGTGCTTCCCATAATGCCGGATCATCCACAGGAAGATTCTGACCATAACCGCGATAGGTATACCATAAAGTTCCCTTCGCGCCTTCAATCATCGCGGCATAGGTCATGAAACGATGTTCCTGCGGGGTGGGGCGCCGATCGTTCGGCCAGGAAAACATTTGTCCGCAATGCCAAATAGGTACTTCAGATTCCAGTTGTTCCTGAGCCAGCGCAATATTTG
>JAGLCZ010000457.1 GCA_023145975.1 Candidatus Hydrogenedentota bacterium
ATTACCAATAATTGTGTCACGATAGTTGTATCCCAGCCTTTTGTGCTGTTTGCTTCAGGTTTACTATCTTTCCCTTGTAGAGGGATTTTAGCATTTGAAATGCCTGCGTACGTTATTTTCTTTCGACTTTATCGAATGCAACACTATCAAAGCATGTATATTTCCGTCAAGTTTTTGGATTTACTGCGGTTCGTATCGAGAAAATGCGGCAGTCATTTTTGCTAATCTAAAGCTGTTTTGGAAGTATTTCTCTATACAAATTCACATGGAGTGATATTTGGTGCTATAATAAAATAGTGCTGATGGTTTTTCTAATGGGTATTTGCAACCTTTTGGCGATGTAATTTGCCAGACTCAAACATGCGAGGGAATTCTTGTGAACAAGAAAAAAATGGCTGTAATGATTGCGGTGACAGCATGTTTACTGATGCTGAACTTCAATGCTTTCGGGAATTTGAAACGCGGAATGTCTGCACCGAATATTCAAGGTGTGGATATATCCGGAAAAGACGTTGACTTAAATGAGATTATTGCACAGAACCCCTACTTGCTGGTGGTGTATTGTTTTGCCCCGGGAACAGGTGATGAGCTCGCCGCAAAATTACAGGGTCTTCAAATGCGGTATGGTCGTGAAAAATTCCAAGTGGTTGCTTTGGGGATTGAACAGGATGAAGGGGCGTTGAAGGACTTTGCAAAACGCCTGGGCATTCGCTACCATGTTATGGATGCCAGCACAATTGGAGATACTGGCTGGCTTAAAACTGTAAGTTACTATCCGCTTACGCTCTTTGTCGAGACGACCCCAAGCCGTCGTATTGATCAGGTGTTGGCTGGTGATGGTCTTTCCCCTTCTTCTTTGCTTACAGAATTTGCAGAGAGCTTATTTCGGCAGCGACGGGAAGAAGCACTTGAAGTTGTTGAAGAGGCCATTGAAGAAGGAGACGATTCTGCAGCGCATGAATTACGCGGTTTTATCCTGGCAGGAGAGGGGAAACTGGACGAAGCGGAAGAGGAATTCGGAAGTCTGGAATCTCCTACCGGTCTTGCAAAGGTAGCCTTGGAACGTGGTGATTTTGAGGAAGCGATCAAGCAGGCAGATCTTGCTGGTGATGATCCTTATGCCGTTTCTATTAAGGCAGAAGCACTGGCACGTCTGGGAAAAATGGATGCTGCTGCTGCTGCCATGAATGCAGTCTCTATTGATGGGGCAGATAAACCCTGGAAAGCCGCTGAAGCTGCGAACAGCCGGGGGCGCATTAAGCATCATCAGGGGGATATTGACGGTGCTATCCTGGATTATCAAATTGCCCGTGAGATAGATGGCTATGGAGTAAAACCGTTGAGTAACGAGGCGGCGGCGCAACGGGAACAGGGTAATCTTGAAGAAGCGCAGGAACTGTTGGTTCAGGCACAGCAAATAAGTGATGATAATTTGATTGGCATGTTGCTGCAGCAGGTACGCGGTGAACTTGAAGACGCCAATAATCTTAAACGCCAGGAACTTATTCGCTCGCAAATTCAGTCGCTGTCCGAACGATATAAAGAGCTGAAAGCAGCCGGGCTTGATACTCCTGTGGATGCGTGGTCTACTCGTCCTTTGACCGTAGCTCTATTGCCGGGAAAGAGTAGTGTGTTTTTTGAACGTGCAGGTACAGATGTTGCATTACAGCGTGATATGGAATCACGTCTTCAGGCGGATCCGCGTGTGCAGGTGCTTGAACGTGTTATGCTTGATCAACTACTTCAGGAACTTGAATTAGGTTCTTCGGAATTGGCTGATCCTAATACACAACAGGTGCTTGGCCGCGTTCTTTCAGCTCGCTATCTTGGTTTTGTAGATTATGCTCAAGTTGGTGCTGAACTTACGATGTACCTACGTCTTGTGGAGACGGAAACTACGGCATTGGCCACACAGGTATCACAGCCGGTGGATGTAGATAAGATTGGTGAAGTAGCGGAGACGGTTGTGGCACGTATTCTGGAAGATACTGCAGACGGCAAGCAGCTCAAGGGATTAGTTGCTGATGTTACAGATGAAGGGGTTGTCATGGTAAATCTTGGTCGAGAACACGGTGTGGTACTGGGACAGCGTTTTGATGTATTTACAGAAGGAGAACCCATCGAAGTGGGGGGACGTATTATTGCCCATCGTCAAAATACCATCGGTCGCATAGAAATTACCAGTGTAGAAGATGGATACAGTTTGGCATCAATCGTAAAATTGCGCAAAGGTGCTAAGATGGAGAAAGAATTGAAGATCAAAGCATCTGCCCCTTCTGCCGATGGACAAACATGATAACACTATCGATAAACCTGTGAAACTATGGCTGAGAATTTGTATGGTAAGTATTTTTATGTAATTTCTGAGATGAAAGTACATATTGCAGTAAGGGATAATAAACTGGCTTATGTCGCATATTCATCGTTTTTATTCAGCTGCTATAAGTGATCATATGCCGCAGATCGAGTTGAGTGATGAGGAGGCACACCATGCAATTCGCGTGGCGCGTGTTCGGGATGGTGAAAAAGTTTCTGTTTTTGATGGGAATGGGCTTGAGTGCACAGGGGAATTTGAACGGACGGGTAGTCATTCTGCACTTATTCGGGTGCAGGAATCTACATACCACCGTCCCTCTCGTATTCAGGTAACTTTGGCTGTAGGCGGCTTGCATCGGGATAAGACACAGGAATCTGTAGTGCGATGTGCTGCAGAACTGGGCGCATACCGTGTGTGCTTTTGGAATGCAGATCATTCACAACGTCCCATAAAACCTTCCTCGCGTTGGCATAAAACTGCAGTGGAAGCATGCAAACAATGTGGGCGTTTTTTTCTTCCTAAAGTAGATACAGCTTCTTCGCTGGGTGAATTCTTGGAAGGTCATAATGGTCCCAGTGTTATTGCGTTGCTTTCGGAAGAGCAGACTGGCGCGCCAACCTTTGCTGCAACCGATAGACTTGCAGTAGTAATTGGTCCGGAAGGGGACTTTTCT
The DNA here is from genome assembly GCA_023145975.1 of Candidatus Hydrogenedentota bacterium. GTDB lineage: Bacteria > Hydrogenedentota > Hydrogenedentia > Hydrogenedentales > CAITNO01 > SLFT01. Next base: position 2,991 of record JAGLCZ010000457.1, read on the forward strand.
GACAGAGAACGTACCCTTGCTGCAACTATGGGTGCAATTCCTATTTCTCTGGGTGAAAACACGTATCGCAGTGAAGTGGCTGCTGCGCTGCTTATGACTCTTGTTGCTTTTAAACTCGATGAATTAGGACCGGGTTTGAATCTGTGCTTACAATAGGATCATCGGGTTGCTATATTCGGTCAGTTTATCTATCGTGTTACCGCACTAGCTTTTCCATTTTTCAGGAACAAGATAATATCGCGACCTTCACCGCTGTGCTTTGATATGCTTAATACACGCCTGCTCGGATCGTCCACCTGTGTTTTCACAGATTGTTCTGCAGCAGTAATATCGTCAAATA
>JAGLCZ010000458.1 GCA_023145975.1 Candidatus Hydrogenedentota bacterium
CCTGTAAGCGTAATTACAGGGGGAACGCGATCAGGGACGCACGGATCCGTAGACCACCACGTAGTTTCACTGGCAGTAGTGCCGGAATCAGAAATCGGCATAGTCCCCGTCAGTTCCTCTGCATCTCCAGCATCGCTTCCCTGTGCATAGACAGGAAAAACGGCTATAACAAGTGCACACAATAACGCGCCAGTCAAGACACCAGTACGAAGCCACTTATTCATCGCAAAAATCCTCCTTCACTTTCGTCGGCAATCACCGACCGTTTGCTACTACTCTACTGTACCGCGCAAAGCCGCAAATATTACAGCAAGCGTCATTTTTATTTTTGACGAGTGATCCTCAAAAAACTACAAAGTAACCGCACTAAAGCGGGAACTCCACAAAAAGTTCAAATTTATACTCTCTAACAACAGCTATACAACTACTCTAATGATACCATGCTACAGGCATGATGTCAATAGTTTTCTCTGCAAAACGGAAAAACCATAATCCCTACCCCTATGATCCCTATCCCTATGCCCCTTCTCTATGTGCATCGAAGCCCCTGAAAGCAGATGAATGTACCCTTTTTATCCAAAACTGTGCTCTGCTGATTACAACCAGCCTATAGCACAAAAACACAAAACAGTTGCGCCCCTCCAGTATTCCTGCGTACAATAGATGAAGAAGCAATTTTTATACAGAAAGTCAAATCTATAAACCACGGATATGAAGAGGAAAATTACCATGTCGAGTGAATGCCCCAAACAAGCTGTCAATATGTCCCGCTGCACCTGCTCTTATCCCGGTTGCCCGAATCATGCCACCTGCTGCGATTGTCTGCACAGTCATCTCGTCAAAAAACAACTCCCTGCCTGCTGCTTTCCTGAAGCTGCAGAAAAGACGTATGACCGATCTTTCGCGATGTTCGCCAAATCCTGGAATCTGTAAAATTTAAAATTGCGTAGTACTGAAATCCATTTCATACGAATGAAAGCAACGTATGGTCAAAGTAAAATGTCCCAAATGCGCCCATTTGAACGA
>JAGLCZ010000459.1 GCA_023145975.1 Candidatus Hydrogenedentota bacterium
GAGATGAGCGAGGATGGCGCTGATGTGGACGGCGTTCTTGTGCCGCCAGTGCATGCCCGCTTGTTTGCAGCGTCTAACGACGAGGACTCTGGCTGCAGCCTCAACGTGCCCCGATGCAATAAATAGGCCCGCCTTTCTCAGTTTTCCATATCGCATATTGTCCTTTCGCTTTCTGATATAGTTCAGTGCCTTTTCGGCCTCCTGAGAATCCTGCAACGCTTTTGTATATCTATTTTCGATGCGTTTGATGACGGCGGCGGCTCCGCACCGGTACAGAAGGCCTCTCAGGAAGCGGTATTCTTTCCCTACTTCTTCGTCGGAGAGCCCGAGGTTCTCGCAGCATGTATGCACGTAGCCGCAGGCATGCATGAAATCGTTGGTGAAGATCGCATTGGGGAAACCGTCGCGCAACGCGTTCTCAAGGGCCACTTCCCCGTCAGCGACGCATTGCATTCGCGTTGCCGTTGCGCATCCCCTTGCTATACCCAGCTTCCGAACAAGACCCGAAGCCTCGGCTATCTCGTTACCTGAGACCGCATAGAAGAAGGAGTTTTTGAAAGGAATTGGGCGTCCATTCTTATCGAGCCATTCGTATTCGCCGAACAGGATGACCCTGATCTGCCGGGTCCCCGCCTCGCCGTGCTTGCCCTTGGTGTTAACCGTATCTTTTTTCGTGCAGGGCACGCCCGTGCCGTCCATCATGCAGAAGAGGGTGCGCGCTGTTTGCGTTTCTCCATCTTTCGGTACACGTTTGGGGTATGATCGCACGTCCCGGTCCGCTCTATTCTGCGTGCTCAGGCATTGCTCCCCGTATACGAGTGCCATCTTTCTGAGTTTGGAGACAGAGACAACCATACTTGTTAACCGCCTGAGCATGGTGCGCCCCTCCGCGAAGGATCCGCACAGGACTGCACAGCGCACGACCCAGTCACGCGCGGCCATCGTGCTGCCGGATACTACGCCGACGGCACTGAGTAACGCAGAAGTGCCCGCACGCCTGATATAGGCGTAATGGACAGGGACCCAGCCGAAACAGGTCAGAATCTGCCGCGTTCGGTATGCATGTGCTGCAGCTGTCTTCCGGCATCCGAAATGCGAAAGGACAGCCGATATCAGCGTGCGCATATCTCTGCCCGCCGCATCGGCGAGATTCTTGTCAAAATCCTTCAGCGCGAGAGGAAACCCTTCCTTGTCAACCGCACTGGCCTCGATGGCGCGCAAGACCACCTCGATGTTTTCGAAGGCCGGACGGGGTAGTCGCCGGTTTAATCGTTTTTTTTACCACCGTGCGCCAGAGAGAGCTCAGTCAGCAGAGCCGAGTACTCCCGGTCCAGTTTACGATAGCGCCTGGCTGCACGGACCAACCGTTCTACGGCCGCCTTCGCATTCTTCGGAATGCGCTTCCATTTGCGCTTTCCGTCCGCCCCTCTGTACTGGAAGGTATGATACCCCGCCGAGACATGGACGCTTCCATCCTTGCGACTAACGCGGTTGTGTTTGACCATAAGCGTCCCATCGAGCATCGCCGGGATTTCATCCATTTTCTTCCTGATTGTACCGATACGCGCTTCTTTCTTCTGCATCTCTTGCTTCGTCATTACATGTCCTCCATTAGAGGACACGACCATAGCCGATAAATATCACGTATGCAAACGAAAAATGAACTTTCCGCACGGCACCAGGCTCTTTCTCTTCAACGAAAGAAAATCACACCCCTATACGTGCCTTTGCCATTCGGGTCATTGCCATTCGGGTCAGACCGTGATAAATGACACTTGACGGGGGCGTCGGATGGGGACAGTGTCACAAGTATGCCGCGCAAATTGAGAGTCGAGTATCCAGGGGCGATTTACCATATCACCTGTAGACTGGTAGGGTCCTGGCAGGAAGGGGATCGGGAGTTGTTCCGGGATGACCGTGACCGCTGGCGGTTTCTGGATGCGTTGGAGAAGCGGGTCGGGATGTACGGGGTGCATGTGTACCAGTACGCTCTGATGGCGAATCATCTCTTATGTGGAGCTCCAC
>JAGLCZ010000046.1 GCA_023145975.1 Candidatus Hydrogenedentota bacterium
AATGTTGTTGCTATTCTTGCGCTGAAGGCCGATATTAATATTATTGCAGGTGCAGAATTGCGCGGTACGGTCACTGCCAACCTGCGTCAGGTGCCTTTGCGGGTCGCGATAGAGACGTCATTGCGTATGAATGGGCTTGGTTTAGTTGAGGAAGAGGGTATATATTTTATCGTTCCCTATGAGGAAGCAGCCTCGCTTAATCGTGAAACTACAATGATCGTGTTGGAGAAGGCTGAGGCAGCTGAAGTAAAGAAGGTATTGGATGATATGATTGCCGGTATTCGTGATGAAGCCGTAATTAGTATTTCTACCAATCCCACCACCAATACGCTTGTGATTAGTGCCCCGAAGAATCGTGCAGATGAACTGGTGGCAATGACGCATCAATTGGATATTGCCGAACCCGTATTGCCTACAATTACTGAGGCAATACCATTGAATTATGCTAAAGCAGACGAAGTAATTACTCTTGTCCAGGATATGCTGACCAGTAGCGTTGGAACGGCAAGTGCAGACAAGCGCGCACAGCATATTGTGGTTACAGATTTACCGGTAGTTATTGAGCAGGTGAAAGAAATTTTGGCAGTTGTGGATATACCTACCAAGCAGGTTTTGATAGAAACCATGGTCGTGGATGCTATTTTGGTTGATGAAGCGGATACCGGGGTAAACTGGTTGATTGATTCTGTGCAGCGTATGTCGCGTCGTCAGGCAGCCTTGGGACCCAATGGACGCGCTGTAGGCGACTTGCAGGATCTCTCATTCCTTTCCGATGTAGCAGCGATACAGAACCCGGCAGGATTGCTGACTTTCAGTGTACTGACGGATAGGATTGATTGGACAGGATTGATTCAAATGGAGGTACGTAATAGAAATGCGCATCTCGTATCGAATCCGGTTCTTATGACCCTTGAAAATGAGCCTGCGGAGATATCTATTTCACAGGAGATTCCCTATATTGAATTGTCGGAGACAGGTGCAGGCGGTTCGCAGACAAGTACGGAATTCAAGGATGTGGGTACTATCTTTACTGTGACACCGTCGGTGGCGAAGGACAACACAATTATTGCTCGTATTGAAGGAAAAGAAAGCAATTTATCTGGTGAATTCCAGGGTATACCGATTGAGGATAAACGTGAAGTTAGTTCCACCATGCGGATGGGTGACGGACAAACCATATTTGTAGGTGGGCTGCGCAAGAGTAATGCTAACACTACAATGAAGAAAGTTCCGGTTCTCGGTGATGTGCCCATTGTGAATTTCTTGTTCCGGACCAATCAGCGTGTGGAGTCTATTAATGAGTTGCTTGTATTCTTGACCTGTACTGTTATTCCGGATGAGATTCCCACATTGACTCCCTATCAGAAGGAACGCATGGATAGTGCGCCGCCACTTGATGCGACGGTTGATGCCTGGGCGAGTACAGTTTATGATATTAGGCACCCTAAGGCTAATCGGGGTATTCAAAAGAAGTGGCGACGTAGTCGGTAAGTTTATTACAAGTTAGACCGTAGTAATATGGTTAGACTATTAGTAAAAGCGATCTCCTCATGTGGGAGGTCGCTTTTTTTGTGGCAATCAGAGAATGAGTGAGATTCTCTACCGCAATATATTGGGGTCGTGTGGGTCCCGGTGGGGATTTACTGCTTGTGGAAAACATGCCTATTTCTGTGGAATAGATGGTAGAGTAGATTTGGCTTATGTATAGGCGGTAGGAAAATTCCTTGATTAGAAAGGTGGATATTATTGATATAGCGTATGATAACTAGATGTTCTACTTTTTCTTGATTTTTATAGAATCCTACTATAACCGTGAAAACCATATCCTGTGCTGTGGATAAACAGTGGATAACCGGAATTTAGTTGAAGCACTATATATGGATTTGAATCGCTAGCAGGTATAAGGTAGGGACGAATGGAAGAAATTCCTCTGGGCGGTATGTGTATGCGCATGTGCAGCAGAAATTCATAATATGCGGATACCCATTCTGTGGAAAGGTAATCCTTTTTTTCGGGATCGAAGCTCAAGGTCTTCTTGTCGTGCAGGTTTTTAGTCTGTACGACAACAGTAGATCGACCTGGATGATTTGTAACGGGGGAGTGCAGTTGCAATTTCTAATTAAGCAAGAGTTTTTTTGCGAATTATCGCCAACGCATCCTTCTATTTACAGGAAAGTATAGCGATTGCGTGGTTGAAAATTTGGCGTGGAATACCTCATTATCGTATTATCTTGCAGTTGTAGGATTCATACAGTTTTTTTGTACTAAGAAATTCTCTTGTACTTCTGGTGGGGAACACAATGATACAAAAGTGTGGAAATTTTACTTCTTGGTACTGAATACAAAGATGTTCATTTTTAAAATAAAAGGAATAGGTCTATATGCATTGGGATTTACCTGGACCATGTGAAAATTCCCTGAGTTGTTTCTTAGGAGTAGTTCGATTGCAGATAGATCAAAAGATGTTGAGGTCTGTTCGCTGATGGCCGGTAGGATACAGAGCATGCTAAAGAAAAATAGTAGGCGGGAAAATCAGGTAAGTACCCTAGGTCATCGGATACCGCGAATACGAGTTATTGTTAACCCGCATTCTTC
>JAGLCZ010000460.1 GCA_023145975.1 Candidatus Hydrogenedentota bacterium
CCCTGTAAGTCCACTATCACCCCAACCATACCGACCGGCAATAACCAGGCTTGGCACTTTATCGCAAACCCCGGTCCATGCTTTAATAAGACGTCCAAGATTTTTGCGCGGCTCCAGTGTACCTACAAAAAGGAAAAACCGCTCCGGCAATTTATAAACCTGACGTACCTGCCTTATTTCTTCCGATGAAGCAGGATGGAAACATGTATCCACCCCCAGTGGAACCACATCAATACGCGACTCAGGAATATCCAGAAAATGCATTATATCTTCAGCTGTAGCCTGAGAATCAGCAATGAGATGATCTGCAGAACGAATTCCAGCAGCCATGGTAATACGGTAATACAACGCACGACTACGTGAAAACCATTCTGGATGGTGAAAAAAGCACATGTCATGAACCGTAAGCACAGTCGGTATTTTTGAGAATTTCGGACCGATGCCCGTGGGATAATGAACTAGATCAGACTGTGTACGACCTGCTATCCCATCCATGCCCCTATATTCATAAAAGAAGCGAACTAACGGGGCAGTCGAACTACGGATGAAGTGGCTCTCGCAATCAGGGAACGGTGCAGTCAAATTACGCGGCCATAGGAAACGGTAGTCATTTTCATCTTCTATATCCACCAATGCTTTTGCCAATTCACTGATGTAGCGCCCCGTTCCGCTGCGATTTCCCCCATTCAAAGCATTCATAAGTACACGCATTACACAAGACTCCGATAACAATCTAAGGTCTCTTCTGCACAACGTTTCCAGGAAAAACGCTCCGCCTGTTCTAACCCTTTTTTGCACATAGTATCGCGCAGCGCTTTATCACCAACAACTTGCCGCAGTGCCGAAACCCACGCCGCGACATCATCCGGCGCAACATACAAGGCAGCATCACCCCCCACTTCGGGGATAGACGTTGTATTCGATGCAATTACAGGGCAAGCACAGGCCATGGCTTCCAGTACAGGTAAACCAAAGCCCTCGTACCAACTGGGGAACACAAATGCAACTGCAGCACTATAAAGTGCCGGGAACAGGGAGCGATCCTGAATGTACCCCGTAAAATGAACTTTACTCTCAAGGTTCAGGCGCATTACCTGATCCTGCAGTTCACGGCTGTTCCAACCTGCCCCCCCGGCAATCACTAAATGCTGCGGAATATCTGCCTGGGAGAAGGCCTCCAGTAAGGTACTTAGGTTTTTGCGCGGTTCCCGTGTACCCACAAAGAGCAGATAGGACTCTTTAATACCCAATGCCCGGGCAACCTGCTCCTTTGCCTGATCAACTGCAACCGGGTGAAATAAAGAATCGGCTGCATCATAAATGACCCGAATATGCTCCGGCGGCAATTCCAGCAGTTCAACAATTTCCCGTTTTGTTGCCTCCGAACAGGCTATAACCAAATCTGCTTCATGGGCATCTTTACGAATGGTACGCTGAAAGGGTGCAACAATTTTTGGACTTGCCCATTCAGGATGGCGTAGAAAACACAAATCATGTATGGACAATACACGACGTGCACGCTGCACGGGAGGAAGTACATAATTCACTGCGTGGTATACATCCACGCCTCCAAGAAAACGATCTACCTGTGGAATCCCTACGCTCGCCCAACATTGGTACAAGAACCGTGTGGGGAGGGGTATCCGCCGAAAATCGACGGGGATACCCTGCATATCCGGCCGATGTAACCCCGATGAAAACCCAATATATCCGGGTCGCTCCGGAAGCTCTAACAAGGCTTCAAGCAAGTGCCGAACATAATAACCAACCCCCGTCGGTGTGGAAGTCAGTGGTGTAATTTCAATTCCAACTCGCATGGCTAAGACTCGATTCGATTCATAACAAAGTGCTATTGTACGCAGGAAGGCTATTGCCTATCAATGAAAGAAAAAGATAAACGTAAGGATAATGAAATACACAAAG
>JAGLCZ010000461.1 GCA_023145975.1 Candidatus Hydrogenedentota bacterium
GAAGCAGAGAACTATGTATCCGTATTTATGGGTCGTTCCGATGCAACTGGAGTTTATGGATATATTCCTGAAGAAAACTTGGAAGTTACAGTTCGCCTCGAAAAATCGGGCACAGGTATGCCTGACACCCTGCGGGTATACGAAGAGCTTCCTGCAGGCTGGATATTCTCAGGGCTTACAGGGGGTATACTGCCGGATCAATCTCCCCCAATCGATGCCACAGGCGAACTGACATTTTCCTGGACAGTTACACCCACCCTGCCCATTTCATTTACCTATTCGGTTACACCGCCGGCGACCACGGAAAAAGCGTTGTTTACAGGTATGGCGCAATACCGCATTGGCGAATTGGATTTCTTTTCCAATGAGGCGCAAACCTGGTTTCGCCGCTTCGAAACCTTACTTGAAATATATAGAACTACGGATCCTTATGCCTATATGCCTGGCGACACATTGGATATGACCATTCATTATGTGCGTTATGGAGCCGAAAAACCTCTGGTATTCGGGTATAGCGAAATGATACCACCGGGATGGACCTATCAGGGAATTGTTACCAGCGATGGACCTGCCCCGGTTATCACGCCAGCACTTGGCACGGAAGGTCTTCTCGAGTTTGCATGGATTGATCCACCGCCCATGCCGGGTTCTTTTACCTATCAGGTAGCCGTTCCCCTAACGGCTCAGGGTCAAGCGGTATTTTCGGGATATGGACTGTATCGCTTCTCGGGTCAGGAAGAGCAAACTGCTGTGTCGGAGGTGTCCATACCGCAGTCGTGGCCATAAAGAATATTCAAATCTCTAATACATGAAAGGAATGAATATGCCGTATCTTGGTCTGCTCCTTTCTATAGCCTTTGTGGTAATTCCACAGACGTTGGAAGTGGTAGATGTCATGCCTGTATGGGCAGGGCACCCTGTTGGCTTTTACTTGCTAACCCATGAAGATATGCAATTTATTGCCTTTTACGATGCTGACCGAAAAATGACGGTTGGGAAACGTTCCCTGAACGATACTGTGTGGGAATTCCAACGTTTGCCAGAAACCCTCGGGTGGGATAGTCATAATTATATCACCATGGCAATTGACGGGAAGCATCAGATTCATCTTAGCGGTAATATGCATGTAAAACCACTGGTTTATTTTCGTACCACTATCGCTTTGGATATCACTACCTTCGAACGTGCACCTATGGTCGGCAATCGCGAAACACGCATGACCTACCCAAAATTTCTACGTAATAAAAAAAATGCCCTGCTATTTTCCTATCGAGATGGACAAAGCGGTAATGGGGAAGAAATTTATAATATCTACAATGTGGAAACCCAAGAATGGAACCGCTTCCTTGACCAGCCATTGACAAGCGGTGAAGGGAAACGGAATGCCTATATTTATGGACCGGTAAAAGGACCGGACAACTGTTTTCATATTTGTTGGGTATGGCGTATTAACAGTGGTTGCGAAACGAACAACAATTTGTCTTATGCTGTGAGTAATGACTTGATCCATTGGAAAACCGGCACCGGCGTTCCAGTGGATCTGCCCATGACCCTCAGTACTGCGGAGATTATAGACCCTGTACCCATAAACGGTGGTATCCTTAATGGAAACACCCGTCTTGGCTTTGATTCCCTGAAACGCCCAGTGGTTAGCTACCATAAATTTGATGAAAACGGAAAGACCCAGATTTATAATGCCCGCCTTGAATACGGTGCGTGGAAAATATATAAAACCACCGAGTGGGACTACCGATGGGAATTCAGCGGGGGCGGTACTATCATTTCTGAAATAGGAATTTCCAGTATATCTATTGCAGACCAAGGTACGCTACGACAGAGTTACCGTCATAAAAATATCGGATCAGGAACCTGGTTACTTGATGAACATAATTTCAGTATCATCAAAATGCTGCAGCAGCCTCCCTCCTATCCCCCTGAATTGTCCAAAGT
>JAGLCZ010000462.1 GCA_023145975.1 Candidatus Hydrogenedentota bacterium
CTGGTAGCATAACAGATGTCAGGTTTGTGGGGAGCCTTGATACTTGGGAAACGATCCCGAAGCACAGCGACAATCTCCCTGCAGTCAGCGAGACTCAAAGTGGTCTGGGTTATATAAACCACTTTTTCAGGTTCTGCCACATCCACAGCAAGTGCATCTTCACAAGTCCTAACCAACTGTATACTTTCAGGTGCCCACCCAATGGCACCCAGAGTTTCATCGTGCCCGGCATCTCCAATATAGATAATGGAATACCCAGCCGCAGCATATTTCCGAATCTCACCGTGTACCTTGTCCACTAAAGGGCAGGTGGCATCAATTATTTCCAGATGTCTTGCCCGCGCTACAGTCCATTGATCCGGTCCGACTCCATGCGCACTAAAAAGCAAGTGGGCGTATTCCGGAACATCCTCCAGGGATTGCACAAAAACTGCACCCTTATGACGCAATTCATCAACAACATGGGCATTATGAACGATATGCTTCAGAACATATACAGGGGAACCATAGCGTTCAAGCGCCTTCTCCACACTCTTGATGGCTCTGTCAACACCTGCGCAAAAACCACGGGGTTTTGCCAATATAATACGTATCTCATCGTCTGTTTTTTTCAATTCTTCGCCCTGTCAAGCCACGCGAGTGCACGTTGTGCCACAACTGCCGTCTTGCTATCTTCGAAACTAAAATCGGCGACTTGTTTTCTGACCAATTCAATAGACCTGTGTACCGGTTCGATCCGTTCTTCCGGCTCAAGGCGAGTACCCAACTGTGTCAGATCCAAAGCGAGATAGAGGTGAATTAGTTCATTACAATAGCCAACAGACGCGTATATCCCCCCCAAACTAACAACTTGTTTTGCCTCAAAACCAGTCTCTTCCCGTAACTCCTTGATGGCGCATTGCTTCGGCATCTCCCCCACTTCCAGTTTTCCAGCCGGCGCTTCCAGCACGAATTTTTCCAGTGCAATACGATACTGTCGAACAAATACAAAGTCCGTTCCTGTGAAAGGCAATATGCAAGCGCCCCCCGAATGCTCAACTACTTCGCGGTACCCCAAAGTTCCATCATCAAGGACGACAGTTCCCTTTCTCAAACGAACTATCTTACCGCTAAACACAATACTGCTATCGCGCCATTTCTCCATATCTATTTACCATACTTTATTTTTCTGTATTTGCCAGCAGCAAATGTCGCAAAAAACTATAAATTCACCGTTTTTAGATAGGTTACATTTTCTGCATTAACGCTAGAAATTTTTCGTTGGTCTTGGTTTTTTTGAGTTTACCAATGAGCAAATCTGCCGCCTCCACCGAATCCAGCGGGCTAAGTACACGAAACAACAGCCAAATACGTTTGAGTTCGTCACTTGGAATAAGCAACTCTTCTTTCCTTGTGCGCGATTTATTAACATCAATGGCCGGGAAGATACGTTTTTCCATGAGACGTCGATCAAGATGAAGTTCCATGTTACCGGTACCTTTGAACTCTTCAAAAATAACATCATCCATACGGCTTCCCGTTTCAATCAGCGCAGTAGCAAGAATGGTCAGGCTGCCTCCTTCTTCGATATTACGGGCAGCACCAAAGAAACGTTTCGGACGTTGTAACGCATTAGCGTCAACCCCCCCGGAAAGCACCTTACCGCTGGAAGGCACAATAACATTATAAGCACGTGCCAAGCGTGTGATTGAATCCAAAAGAATGATAACATCACGTTTGTGTTCTACAAGACGCTTTGCCTTATTCAACACCATCTCTGCCACCTGCACATGACGCTCTGGTGGTTCATCAAAGGTAGAGGCAATCACTTCACCCTTAACGGAGCGCTGCATATCGGTTACTTCTTCGGGACGCTCATCGATAAGTAATACAATGACCTCTGCTTCAGGATGGTTTATAGAAATGCTGTTTGCAATTTTCTGCAGTAACACCGTTTTTCCCGTAAACGGAGCGGCTACAATAAGACCACGCTGTCCTTTTCCTATAGGTGAAATAAGATCCATGGTACGCATGGCGATCTCTTCTTGCGTAGTTTCTAAATGGAGACGCTCATTAGGATGTAACGGCGTGAGATTATCAAAATTAATCCGCTTGTACGCATCATCCGGACTTTCATGATTCACCGACTCAACTTTAAGAAGAGCAAAATAACGTTCCCCGTCCTTGGGCGGACGCACATGCCCACTAACACCGTCCCCAGTCCGCAACCC
>JAGLCZ010000463.1 GCA_023145975.1 Candidatus Hydrogenedentota bacterium
ACATAAAATCCTCTATAGCATGCCGTATGAATCATTTCCGGTTCCATACCATACTTCCGGGGATCAGCGAGGTCCCCCTCTGTCATCCCAATAAGTGCATACCCCTCACCTTTGAAAATAAATGTATCTGAAATTTGTGCCGTCATAATGCTTTGATCCTTCTGCTATCTTTTGTTTGTATAGTTTCCATGGAAGCCCAGATGGCTTTAATGGTTTCTTCCTGATTAAATCCGTCCGGCGCAGCGGCACTCCGGGTGTTGCCGTGGTACCATTTACGACCGTCAACAGCTCCCGTCAAACACCGCTGGGCAGGCATCTGCAGCCAGCCATTCGGGTCGTTTTCACGGAGCCAGTCCCAGGCATAACGTAACCACTGATTGCGGTACTCCTCCGTCTGATGAGCAAACCAGGTGATTTCATCCCATCCCCAACTCCAATAGGGCAGTCCCCCTTTCCCGGGTTCGCTTGCACCGTAATTATCCAGTTCAACAAGGTAAGGAAGGTGTTCGCATTCCCAGCCGCTTGGGGTTCGCCCGCCCATGCTTTTCCCGTAAATACTATCGAGATAATCCTTTTCGAGGATAACCTCCTGCGGTTTATCCATCACATCCTTGGGACGTAACGGGAAAGAATGAAAGTCAAAAAGAAGTTTCCCATTTTCGGCAAATCCACTGGTATGAGCATCACACAGAAGAAAATGCCGCCGTGCATGTTGTTTGGCATAGACACGCACCCGACCCAGCATATCCAGCCAATACTGATGACCCTCATCCTGATCATCCATGATCATCACCTGTCCGAAATGAATTGCTTCAAATCCAAGATCAATGTAACGACGGGCGCGATAGTAGAACCACATACGCGTTTCAATGCGGCTCATATCCGGCACAGATGCCCCTTTTGCCCAATGATCAACCCGCTTCCCATCTTCATACAACATATTTTCATAGCAAAAACTGCGTGTTTCAACGGAAACCCCAAACTCTTCAAACACCCAGTCGGGAACTGCAATGGCAGCGACATTGGTATGGGTGGTTTCAAATATGCACGCCTGCAAAATCATCTCCGGGTCTTTTTGGTGAACATAGGCGGCACGCCGGGCGACCACATCATCCAGGTATTCCCCGTCGTTCCAGGGACACCACACATAGGCGGCACGACCAATAAACTTCGCACCCATATTGCATAACATCCGCACATCATCCTCGAATTGCTCTGGCGGCGCATCGCGAAAGTCAGAACACAAGCCAAGATGAGTTACTGACCGCGACAAGTAGTTATCAAGTACTTCCCGCGACATGGAACCGTCGAATTCATAGGTGCGTGCTTCCCCGGCAAATACAGTTGGACATACCAGCAATAACAGCAATAAGATCGCCGAAACCAGTATATCCATTATCTATCTCCTTGTGCTGCAGCACGGTGTTATGAGTCATCTTCCCGCTATACGCGCCCAATGTGCAAAAAAATTAAAACGCCTGATGAACCAGAACACGTTGCCGCGCCTTATCGGATAAATATTCCCCTGTAAGAATATCATCCTCTGTGAAGGTCGTCATCAGAATCTTTTTTTCTCCAGTACGGTCATAGTCATAAATAATATAAATCGTACCATCAGATGCTTGAAACCCGTCCGGATAGGAAACACCAACACGCTCATCCAGCAACAGACTGTGTACCCAGGTTCCCCCGTCATCTTCAGAAAGGAAGGCGGTCAGATGGGAACGTTTGGTCTGTTTATCTATCGGTCCATGTTTTACCAGCAGCAGGTTACCGGATTGCAGACGGCGAATAAAGAATCGCGCACTGGGATGTGATATAGAGGAAGGGGTGAGTTCCCGCCAGGTATGACCACTATCACAGGAAATACTTTCACCAATACCATAACGCGTCCGTGCCAGCAACCATAATTTACCGTCTTTCTTTTCGACGATCATGTGTTCGTCAAAGGAACGCACGGCTTTGGGTACATGACATGCACCCTGTAAATTCCAGGTTTCCCCTTTATCTGTGGAAGCAATCAGACGTGCACTGTTATCGGTTTCGCGCCAGGTCGATACCGGTAATATCCATTCACCTGTGGAGAGCACAGTAGGCTTGCACATCATCACGCCATCTGTAAGACGCCGCGGTGCCGACCATAGTGCATCGACTTTGTCCGGTGTATCAGTAGTGATACACCATACCCCTGCTACCGTGCCGTCATGCCCGACGGTTTGCGCCCAAAAAAGCCATAATTTCCCGGTAGGATCCAGCCAAATATTCGGGTCGTAAGCACGGGTTGGATTCTCAATGCCGGGATCTACCACCAACACTTCGTCTGACCACGTATTGCCATTATCGCCACTGGTAACCAAAATGACATAATTGCTCTCATCTTCCCCATCGCCTTTACCGCCATACCACGTTGCCCATAATCGTCCCGCAGGACTACGATCCATACTGGGAATTCCTTGAAAATTCCGAGTGACACCGCTATGTGTTTCGCCAGGCAAAAGAATTACCTGAGGGGGATTGAGAAATGTATCTGCTGTCAGGGAAGATACCATCAGAAAACAGATAAGAAACATGGCAATTACTCCTGTTTTGTATTTCCCTATTATGCCAAAAGTCTCTTGTGTAAATCACCAGCAGAAGAAAATATATTTTAACAGCTATTGGAACGCATAAATAGGCAAAGGCGAAACCACGCGCAATAGTACGCTGCAAGAAAATGGGAACAACGGCACTGCTGCTGATCCGGGAAGGATTAATTGGAGATTGGGCGGCAGGACATCAGGCAAGAGGTACTGCGAGAATATAAAAAATAATCGCAAAAAAATGCACCGTGCTGCCCACCATCACAAAACAATGCCAGATCGCATGGTTATAGGGAATTCGATTATTTACATAAAAATACACGCCGAAAGTGTAGGTAAGTCCGCCAATCAACATTAACAACAGTGCTTCACCGGGGACATAGGTAAGAGCGGGTTTCAAGACAACCAGGATAAGCCACCCCATAACCACATACATGGCTGTGGAAAGCTTATCAAACCTGCCGACAAAGAACAGTTTAAAGGCCGTACCGACACAGGCTATCCCCCACACCACACCCAATAGCGTCCAACCCAAAGTGCCACGCATTGAAACAAGAAGAAACGGCGTATATGTACCTGCAATAAGCCAATAGATAGCACAGTGATCAAATTTCCGGAATATTCGCTTGGCACCCTGACAGGGAATGGCATGATACAGGGTTGAGGCAAGATAGAGCAGAAACAAAGAGGTTCCAAAAATAATTACGGAAACAATGCTGAATATATCACCACCGTGAATTGCACGTACGATTAGCCAAATGAGACCGACAACACTTAACACAGCACCAATACCATGGGTAATGCTGTTTGCAATTTCCTCAAGAAAAGAATAGTGTTTTTCTGCTGTATTTGATTTCATAGCGACTCCAATGCGATACAATAGTCAATTAAATAACTTATATAAGTATACCACAGCATAAGGATAAAGTTTCATAAATTATGGATTAAAGCAGAATTCTGATTCTCCAGTGCCGTTTCATTCGAAATAAACTGCTCCCATTGAAGAACGCCTCTAAAAGCATGTATTATTTAGGGCTGTAAGGGTACAATCCATGTATTCTACGCCATATCGCCGGGATCATATTTTCATCATATATTACGTTTTTTCGAATAGATTATCGAAGGAGAATTAATGGGACGTTATCACGTTCAATTCAAATGCCATCACTGTGGTCATTGCTGTACCGATGTGATATGTCTGCCTACCCCGTGGGACGTTTTACGTATTGCCATGGGTACCGGGGAAAATCCGTATACCTTTTTGGAATTTCTGAGTTCCGAAGAAATTACCGGTGTCGAAAAGAGCGACCCTACCTGGCTGGAAGTGAATGGAGAGCGTTATATGATGGCTGTGCAACGGGATGAAACCGTTGGATGTTTTTTTCTTGATAAACAAACGGAGTTTTGTTCCATTTACGAGCAGCGTCCTTTGCTATGCCGCTTGTATCCGTTTAAATTGCACGAGACGCGTAATGCAGAATTTGACTCTTTTTCGCTTCACACGGATGTTGGCTGTCCACGCAACCAGGATGGCATCCATGAAACGAAACCCTTATATGAATTATACTTACAGGATAAAATGCACCAGGACGATTATGCTGCACTGGTACAGGCCTTCAACAAAGATAAAAATATGACAAGAAACCCTGATGATTTCCTGCAACTCTTTATTGAGATAGTCGATGCGGATCAAATATAAAAAAGTAATTACTACCCCCTGGAAACGGCTATTTCCTTAGCACGTTTAGTGTCCCCAAGAATATTGGGGATTTGTAAAACGCCGTTACTATCAGAAATATCTATATATATGAGCAAAAGCCTATTTCTACAAAATATCATTGCTGTTATCTGGGACTTTGATAAGACCCTGTCGCCGCACTATATGCAAACGCCTCTCTTTGAGCATTATGGCGTTGAAGAAGCCATGTTTTGGCGGGAAGCAAATGCGCTGCCCGATTTCTATGCCAAAGCTGGAATTACAGTACAACCGGATACCTGTTATCTGGGGCATCTCCTTACCTATGTGCAGCAAGGTGTAATGCCTGGATTATCCAATGCCCTACTGCGGGAATTGGGTGCATCTATAAAATTCTACAACGGCATACCCGAAATATTTTCTTCTCTGAAAACAATACTGGACCTTCCAAAATATCAAGAAGGTGATTTGCGACTGGAACATTACGTGGTAAGTACCGGACTCGCAGAAATGATCCGTGGTTCTGCTATTGCCCCCTATTTAAGCGGTGTTTGGGCTAGTGAATTCATCGAGACCCCTGCTCCCCCCCATTTCTCTGCTGCTGACAAGCCCAAAGCAAGTGAAATAACCCAAATTGCGGGCTTCCTTGATAATACAACCAAGACAAGATCCATTTTTGAAATCAATAAGGGTGTCAACAAACGATCTGATATAAAAGTTAACGATATGCTTCCGGAAGAAGAACGCCGCGTACCGGTACGTAACATGGTCTATATTGCAGACGGTCCCAGTGACATCCCCAGTTTTTCCGTCATTCGTGAACATGGCGGGCTTGCCTATGCCGTTTATAAATCCGGTTCCTCACGCCACTTTGCGCAAGTAGACAGACTTTTGCGAACAGGTCGCGTAGACGCTTGTGGTCCTGCCGATTATTGCAAGGGCGGGCAAACAACATTATGGCTGGAACGGCAGGTCACGCGCATTGCAGATCGTATGATGAAAGAAAGATTACGAACCCTGGAAAACAATGTCAAACGGGGACCGGAACATAATGTTTAAGGGAAAGTTGATCACCAAGCGAGAAACAAATGCTGCTTTCCTGTTTATTCAACTGAAATATAGGAGTTCATAATGTATACGAGTATTGCCGGTCTTATCGTACTCTCGCTCGTCCAGGGGGTATTCACGATTGAAGATGATGGGAAATCCCTCCAGATTTTTGAAGGGGACACCCCCGTATTGACCTACCGATACCAGCCGGGCGACTTACCCGACGGCGTAGATGAACATTACCGCCGCGCCAGTTATATTCATCCGCTTTTCGGGCTCGACGGTGAAATAATGACACAGGATTTTCCGTCGGATCACTTTCACCATCGCGGTCTTTTCTGGGCATGGCCGGACAGTACCCTTGGGGATAAACGGGTAAATGTGTGGCTCCTTGATGGTATCCGCTCTGTGCATACAAAATGGGTAGAGCAACAGGTAAAAGATAAGCACGCTGTTATTGATGTTGTAAACCACTGGGTATATGATGACGATCCGGAAAATCCCGTCGTCAAAGAAGAGGTACGTATTGAAGTTCATGCAGCAACAGAACAATCGCGTTCCATTGATTTTGAACTTACTTTTACAAATACTGCTGACGACGTGTTGGTGCTGCGCGGCAGTGGTACAGATGATAAAGGTTATGGCGGTTTTTGCTTACGCCCTAATGCAACCCGCAAGCCCCTCCACTTTAGCTCTGCGCTGGGAAGCAGAAATGCAGGTGAGGATGTAACTTCGGAAGTGTTTTCCACTCCCTGGATAGATGTTTCCTATGCAGTAAAAGAGGATACGGAAATAGTCTCCGGTGTGGCAATGTTTGAACATCCAAAGAATGACGGGTATCCCCACCCCAGATGGATCATCCGCCATTACGGTTTTCTGGGTCAATCATGGCCCCATATTCAGGGGCACGTTTTGCAGCCGAATGATAGCGTAACGTTACGCTACCGTCTCTTTATCCATCGTGGTGATGCAGATACAGCTGATGTTGCAGCGGCTTTTTCCAGCTATACACAATCGATAAAATAATAGCGGCGAAATATCCAAGCCTATCCGATATGTGTATGTACACGGCTATTCTTCAGCACAACTCAAATAGAAAGCAATAGATGATAACAAAACTTTTTGATATTCAACGTAGAGTTGTTGCCCACAAAACGGTTGAATCATGGGAAACCATTCCCCATGCAGGGGCAGTTATAGAACTTGATGTTACTGCAGTAGATAGTTTTATTCAGAAAATGCGAAAACACCCTGATTATTCCGACGTACACCTGACAGTAAACTCAGTTATGCTGAAAATCATTGCGGAAAGTATAAAGACCTCTCCCGAGTTAAATGCTCACATTGAATACAACCGCTCGAATAGTGTCGGTTCAATCCATTTACTTGACACCATTGACATTGCTATTCCCATGATGACCCCTGAAAAGAAAATGATTACCCCGGTACTGCGTGATGTCGCAGGCAAATCTCTGCATGAAGTGTGCCGTGCTGCAGCGATACTAAAAGAACGCGCACAAAAAACAAATGTTGACTTATTATTGTATGAAGCGAGCCGGGATGATTCCTTAAAACGCCTACGCAAAGGGCAAGTGCTTTCTGTATTATGGCGCGTATGGAGCAACCATATTGCGCCAAAGCGAATTGTAATGCCGTCGAAAGCAGAACGTACCGCCTATTATAAAATACCCGATACAGAACGACTTACCGCTTCCGATCTACTGAATGCAAGTGCTATTGTCAGTAATGTAGGGAGTTTGATGCCAAAACTGAATTGTCATGTTGCACTCCTGGAGATTATCGCGCCCGCCATATTGGCTATCGGAATCGCAGCTGCACAGAAGCAACCCGTAGTTGAAACCGATAAAAATGGTGTAGATCAGGTTATTATTCGTAAGATCATGAAATTCACGGTGTACTTTGATCATCGCGCTCTTGATGGTGCCCATTTCTTTTCTTTTGTGGAACATTTGCAGGAACTTTGTGCTGCCCCCGAAAAACTGGTGCAGCAATAGATTTTATTCGTCAGCAACCTTGCAATAAACATATTTCTGGATGTATCCTGTATATACTGATTCGGGGCATCAATGGTCGGGAGTTTTAATCTTTGCAGAAAAAAATTGCACATAATCTTTTTGAGATTCGGAATAGGATAGCGGAAGCGGCTAAACGTACCCATCGTGATCCGGAATCTGTAACACTTATTGCAGTAACAAAAACCGTTGGTATTGAAGAGATACGTATTCTTTATGACTTGGGAATACGTCACTTTGGTGAAAACCGGCTCGAGTCGGCAACACCCAAAATTCAATATCTTCCAAAGGATATATGCTGGCACTTTATTGCACCTGTTCAGTCCCGCAAGGCGCGGGATGTTGTATCCTTATTCCAAATTGCAGATGCACTTGACCGTATTAAGATTGCCCCCGTATTGCAAAGACGTTGTGAAGAGCAGGACTCTACGCTGGAGATACTGGTTGAAATAAATGTTAGCGGTGAAGCATCAAAGCATGGATTTACCGCCGAAGAATTACCTGATGTACTCCGGCAGGTAAGTTCTCTGGATCGATTACGATTGACAGGGCTTATGACAATGGCTCCTTTTGGTGCACCGGAAGATAGTATTCGTGATTATTTTCGCAAGTTGAATACGCTGGCAGATTCCCATACACTTGCAGAACGCAGTATGGGTATGACAGATGATTTTGAGATAGCAATTGAAGAAGGGGCAACCCAGGTACGAATTGGGCGTGCTTTGTTTGTATAAAAACAACAACCTGTGCGACGTGCCGGTACGTCGCCCTTTGGAAGGTAAGGTATAGATGAAAGAACGGTTTGAAACGATACGGGATGAAGCACTTGCCCGAATTGGTGCCACTACGGATCTAAAGTCCCTGGATGAAGTACGCGTTGCTTATCTGGGTAGAAAAGGCAAGGTTACTGAGATTCTTCGTGGCTTGGGACAGGCCTCCCCGGAAGAACGCAAAGAAATCGGACAGCGGGCAAACACATTAAAAAAAGAACTGAATGAATGTCTGGATACACGAAAAAATACGCTGGAAGAGCAGGAGAACCTGGAGAAGGTACAATCAGAAAATATTGATATTTCTCTTCCCGGACGCGGTATACCTCCCGGGCATGTACATGTGATTAACCAAATCTCCGACGAAGTCCTCGATATATTTTCACAAATGGGTTTTCAGGTGGCAGTAGGTCCCGATGTAGAGACTGAATACTATAATTTTGATGCACTAAACACACCGGATGACCATCCTGCCCGTGATTCCCACGACACCTTCTTTGTCAAACCAGGCGTCGTACTTCGGACGCAAACCTCGCCTGTACAAATTCGCGTTATGGAACAGACCCCGCCGCCGGTAGCAGTAGTGGTTCCCGGGCGCGTGTATCGCGTTGATCTGGACGCAACCCATAGCCCTATGTTTGTGCAGATGGAAGGACTTCTTGTGGACAAAAACATTACCTTTGCCGATCTCAAAGGTACTTTGATGCATTTCCTCCACACTTTTTTTGGAAAAGATATTCAAGTTCGTTTCCGTCCGCATTTTTTCCCGTTTACCGAACCAAGTGCAGAAGTGGATATCTTATGGACTGCACGAGATCGTCATACAGGCGAAATGAAAAGTAAATGGCTGGAAATATTGGGGTGCGGCATGGTGCATCCTGAAGTTTTCAAACGTGTCTCTTATGATTATGAGTCCTATTCGGGCTATGCCTTTGGGCTGGGTATTGACCGCATTGCCATGGTGCGCCATGCGGTAAGCAGTATTACCCATCTCTACGACAACGACCTGCGATTCCTGGAGCAATTTTAATATGCAGATATCATTTAACTGGTTAAAAGAGTTTATCGCCCTTGAAGTAACTGCCCATGAATTGGCAGAGCGTATGACCATGCTCGGTCTTGAAATTGAAGCAATTACAGAACCGGGCAAAGAAATAAGTGAAGTTTATGTGGGGCAGATTATCGATATCCAACCCCATCCGGATGCGGATAAACTGGTAATATGCAAGACCGATGTCGGTGACTCAGAACCCTTACAGATTGTATGCGGTGCGACGAATATGAAGGTAGGCGATAAAATACCGACTGCCGTAAAAGGCGCAACCCTGCCCGGTGGTTTTACCATTGGGAAACGGAAAATGCGCGGCGTGGAATCGTGCGGTATGATGTGCTCCACCCGTGAATTGAATTTAGGGGAAGACCACAGCGGGCTGATGATTCTGCCGCAGGATACTCCGCTGGGTGCGGATATCCGAAAACTGCTGGGGCTTGATGATATTGTATTTGAAATTGAAGTAACGCCAAACCGTGGGGATTGGGCGAGTATGATTGGCGTAGCACGGGAACTGGCAGCCTTTTATGGACTTGAACTGCAATTGCCGAAGGTTGAAATCAATGAGTCCGGAGAAGAAGCAGGTTCATGCGCTTCTGTTTCCATAGAGGAAGAAAACTTATGCCCGCGTTATGCAGGACGAATCCTCCGCAACGTTACGGTAAAACCATCCCCTCCCTGGCTATGTGCACGGCTTATGGCGGCAGGACAACGCCCAATCAATAATATTGTGGATATTACCAACTATATTTTGCTGGAAACAGGGCATCCCCTTCACGCCTTTGACTATGAAAAATTAGCAGAAAATCGTATTGTTGTACGGCGGGCACAGCAAGGTGAGTCCATTACAACCCTGGATGGTGAATCCCGTAAGCTGACAGAAGATATGCTTGTCATTGCTGATGCAAAGCAAGCTCAAGCTGTTGCAGGCGTTATGGGGGGAGCTGATAGTGAAGTTGATACACAAACAAAAGATATATTGCTGGAAAGTGCTTATTTTAATCCACGTTCCGTACGGGCAACCGCCCGCGGTCTGGGACTGGTAACAGAAGCGGCACAACATTTTCAGCGTGGTGCTGATCCTGAAATCGTGGTGTATGCCATAAACCGTGCTGCCACGCTGATGCAGGAACTTGCCGATGCTGAAGTTGCCCCCGGCATCCTGGATGAATATCCCAAGCGTCAGGAAGGAAAGGAAATAAAGCTGCGCTATGCCCGATCCACTCAATTGCTGGGCGTGGATATTGAGCCGAAAAAGCAACAGACCATCCTTTCAGATTTGGGCTTTGTCAGTCAACAGTCCGAAGAGGACTTCTGCGTTGTGCTCACTCCCTCCTGGCGACATGATGTAAATCATGAAACGGACCTTATCGAAGAAGTGGCACGTCATTACGGCTATGATGATATCCCCACAACCATGCCGCCTATTCGACAGTCCGACCGGGTATTTGCTCCTGTTGAAAAGAAAATCCGTGCCTTACGGCGTTTCCTGGCGGCACAGGGGTTAACAGAAATTGTAAACTGGTCTTTCGGAAACGGGGAAAATGAGAAGAAGTCAGGAATGACAGACCAGACCGAACATATGGTCATGCTGCAAAATCCGTTATCGGAAAATTATCCGGGAATGCGCACCACCCTGTTACCCGGATTATACGCAACAGCATCGTACAATCATAAACGCGGTGCACGCAGTATTCAACTGTTTGAGATGGGTCCTGTATATCATGCTGTTGATGAGAAAGAATTACCTGAAGAACCTTTTTATCTTGGAATTGTTCTCAGCGGTATTGCGCCTGAACACTGGAGTGAAGCTGAGCGCCCCGTAGATTTCCACGATATTAAGGGATTCATGGATACCGTACTAGGTCATCTGGGATACGCTGTCACTTTAAAGCAACTGTCCAATTCTGCTTTTCAAGAGGGACAAGGTGCAATTGTAAAGATTAAAAAACGGCAGATTGGATACATAGGTAAAACAGCACTTGCCGCAGCAAAATCTTATGATCTGCCGGAAAGTGTCTTTGTACTTGAATTAAATCTCAGCAAACTTTTTGAACGGCCTATGCCCCCTGCACAATTTAAGGATATTCCGCAATTCCCGGCATCGCTTCGTGATTTAGCGGTGGTGGTAGATCTTTCTATATCAGCGGCTGAACTGACAAGCGTTATTAAAAATGCCGGCGGCCCGCTGCTTAAAAGTATCGATGTATTTGATGTGTATCGCGGCAACCCCCTTCCAGAGAATAAAAAGAGTATCGCCTTTAATCTTGTTTTTCAGTCGCCTGACCGGACTTTAAAGGATAAAGATACCCAGAAGGCCATTGAGAAAATAATTAAGAAATTGCAGCAGCAGCATGGGGCAGAACTACGGTGAACCCTTTTGTTAAGACGCACATAGACCAGATGAATACACTGGTCACCGGTTTGTCGGAAACGCTGGAGGAATATGAACGGCAGCTGGAACAGGCGCAGCAGGCAAAAGAAATACAACTGCAAAAATACTGGAGCACGGTCAGGGAAATGAATGCGCTTCAGGAAACATTGGATAAGATGCCCTCTCTTGATATTGAGAATAAGAAACTCATGGAAAAAAATAAGCAATCCATGGAACATGCAAAGCGCATACTGGAATATGCAAAAGCGCTTTCAGGAGTTATCCAGGAATGATTACAGACCAACGATGCCGCCTGAAGATTGCCCGAATCGATATCGATGTCCCTATCTACAAAGATGTGGAAACGACCCGCGCCATAGCCCGGGAGGTTGATGAACGTATCAAAAAGGTTGAAAAAGAAACAGAGATTATAGACACCCAGAAAAATGCAGTTATAGCAGCCTTTGATTGCCTGGTGGAAATGCGTACCCTGATTACAGAACACGAAGAAGATATTCAGGAACTTGCCAAATCGCTGGAACGACTCACCTCCCAAATGAAATCGTTGGAAAAACGATTCCACCTCACCCCGTTACCCCGTGATGATGAGTAACCCTATAATTTCTGTGCAGTATGACCCATGGCGTTCCGAAGCCGATCCGCCAGCCGGGTATTGCGTTCCATAATTTTGCTGTTATGTACTGCCATCGATACTGCTTTAGACGTTCCCACAATAACCACAATCTTTTTTGCGCGTGTAATGGCAGTGTACAGCACATTTCTCTGCAGCATCATATAGTGCTGCGGCAGGAAGGAAAGTACTACGGCAGGGTATTCGCTGCCCTGTGATTTATGAACGGTGGCACAATAGGCTAACGTAAGATCATCCGTCTCATCAAGTGAGTAGATCACACGCTTTTCATCTTCGAAACGCACCTCTATTTCGGCTGCATCCTCATCAATCAACATGACAATACCCATGTCGCCATTATATACATCCAGTTCATAGTTATTTCTTGTTTGCATTACCTTGTCCCCCACTCCGAAAAGACGGCGGGGTATGGGTGTTCCGCTGGAGTTAACTGCAGCCTTCAGTGCCTGATTGATGTTCTCCACCCCTGCCTGACCGCGACGCATAGGTGCCAGCGCCTGAATATCCCGTAAAACGTGGAGGTCAAAACGATTGGGCAAACGTTTCGCTATCACCTCCACAATGGTTTCCAATGCCTTTTCTGATTCACTACGCTCTATGAGAAAAAAATCGGATTCATTGAAAACGGGCATCTCGCCGCGATTGATACGATGCGCGTTGGTGATGATACCACTCTGCATTGCCTGCCGAAAAACGGTCTGTAAACGTACTATGGGAACAACACCGGAAGCAATAATATCAAGCAGTACATTACCGGGACCCACCGAGGGCAACTGGTCAATATCCCCGACAAGTATTACCCGCGTTCCCGGTTCCAGGGCTCTGAATAACGCATGTGCCAACTGGGTGTCCAGCATACTTCCCTCATCCAACACCAGCAGATCTGTTTTTATTGGATTGTTTTCGTTGCGTTGGAAAGCACCTGTTTTAGGACTAAACTCCAACAGACGGTGTATCGTATAGGCATCATTTCCAGTAGCAGCTTCCATACGTTTAACAGCACGACCGGTAGGCGCCGTCAATAGAAAGGACAATCCTTTTTTTTCGAGTATAGAAAGCAGACTGTTGATGACTGTGGTTTTTCCTGTCCCGGGTCCCCCTGTAATTACCATCATTTTTGCATTAACACCAACACGTATCGCCTGTCCCTGTTCCGGGGAAAGATCAAGACCAACACGTTTTTCAACCCATTTCAAAGCATTTTCAATCTGGATGGGTACCTGCTCCAGGGGAGCGCGAACCAAGCGTTTTATACTCGCTGCACATCCTTTTTCTGCAGCGTACATCGCCGGAAGATACCAACAGTCTTCCTCAACGCGCAATTCCTCATGAACAACCATATTCGCGAAAAGATCAGTAAAACGATCCGCCGTAATACCCAACAGCACAGATGCGCCATCCCGTAATTCGTCGCCACTGTAGTACATGTGCCCCTGAGAAGATGCCTTGTCCAGAACATGAAGCACACCTGCTTTAAGACGTGCAACGGCATCATGGGCAATGCCCAGTTCACGGGCAATACGATCTGCGCTTAGAAAACCGATACCGGAAATATCGCGTGCCAAAACGTAGGGATTGGCACGCAGCTGGGCAACTGCCGCATCGCCATATTGTTTGTATATTCGCACCGATTGAGCAGGACTAACGCCATGGCTTTGAAGAAACAACATGATGGATTGTATGTTTCTATGGCTGCTCCATGACTCTCTAATTGCCGATGCACGTTTTTTTCCAATCCCCGGGATACCTCGTAAACGTTCGGGATTTTCGTCTATTATTTTTAGGGTTTCGACGCCAAATGCATGTACAAGACGTTTGGCGTAAGTAGCGCCGATACCGGGAATGATTCCTGATCCGAGATACTTTTCAATGCCGGCTGCAGAGTTGGGAAGCACCGTTTTACAGGCAGTAACGCGAAACTGTTGTCCAAATTTTCTATCTTCCACCCAGGAACCGCTAAGGTGTACGGTCTCCCCGGGAGAGATTGCCATGAGGTTGCCGACAAAAGTGACCAGCGGTTCCTGCTCTGAAACATTAAGGCGGGCAACAAAGAAACCGTTCTCCGGGTTTTCATATACAATTCGGTCCACAACGCCTTCAATGGAAGAAGAGTCGTGGGCAGGGCGGTAGGTATCGGCTGGTGATTCCTGAATGTTGTCCGCCTGTACAAAATCTTCCCCTTCATCGGAAATAGTATTCATATCATCCCTAGGTATCATGCCAATGGATCACCTGCAAAACGTCTCATACTGATAATATCCACCGCCATGTGTGAACTGAGAGTTGCCAGATACAACGCGGTATGGGCTATATCTTCCGGCTGCATCCATTCGCTCTTATCACGATGGGGCATAGCATCTTGTGAAAGCTTCGTATCCACCCCGCCTGGACACAGAGCATGTGCTGCAATATTATAGTCCCGCAATTCAAGGTTTAGACTTTTGGTAAGACTGTTCATGGCGTGTTTGGCAGCGCCGTAAGCGGCTTGTTCAGGCAATGCTTTGATACCTGTTACGCTGGAAATATTGATGATGCGCCCAGAACGACGGGTCATCATCCCGGGTAATACGCCCTGTACAAATAAGAATGCACTGGTTACATTCACGTTCAACGCCTGCGTCCATTCTTCCAGCGATAATTGATAGACCGGCTTGAAACGCGCTTCTCCCGCATTATTCACCAGAATATCTACGTGCCCAAAAGTATCAAGCGTTGTAGATACGGTACGACTAATATCTTCCGTGCGTGTTACATCGCAAACGATAGGCAACGCAGTTACACCCAATGCGCTAATATCGACGGCAGTATGATCGAGTTCTGTCGGCGTACGTGCCGCCAACGCGATGTGACACCCTTCCCGGGCAAAAGCAAGGGCTATAGATCGCCCGATGCCGCGACCGGCACCCGTTATCAGAGCTGTTTTCCCTTTGAGTTTCATAAGCTACGCAATACTATCCTGTTGAATATTTGTATTTTGGGAGAGACTGTTAATATCTGCATTCATAACTGCCGGGGATGCTGTGTCAATGCCTGCATATAATTCAATATATTCCTTGTCCTGACGGAACAACGATGGATCCTGCCCCGATTCCCGTATTGCATTAATAACATCAATGACCTTTATCGCAGTGGGCGATTGAGCCGGCTGATAGGTTTCCGGGGTTGTTGCACAAGCAGTCACCAACTTGGCCTGTGTAAGGCTGTTAATGGTTTCGGTCACAAGACGTGAGGGAACATTCCAGTTTTCTGCTGCTTCTTTGACGGTCATGGGATACTGGGCATGCCTGAAACGGCGTGCCATCTCAACCATAAAACGCACGGCGAGGGCTTCACGATACGCAAAAGTAGCATGTTCCGCCAGACGCTCCATGGCAAAAGTCTTTTCGTTCTGATAGGCGTAGGACACCAACGCCCCAAAAAGAAGAATCAGCCAACTGAAATAGATGTACATTAATAAAAGCGGGAACAAGGCAAATGTGGAAAAAAACCAGGTATATCGTGTGAGCCCGGTCTGAAATTTCACATAGGACCAGGAATTAAGCATGTATAAAGCACTGCCTACAACCCCGCCCAAAAGCGCATATCGAAAATAGACCTTCGTATTGGGAACAAACATATACACCAGGGTAAAGGTAAGACACAGTATCAAGAACTGTGTTCCCCGCAAACCAACTGCAAAAGGCCCAAGCATATCAACAATGTACTGACTTTCCAATGCCGCACTGATCCCCATGATAAGCGCAGCAACAAAAGGAAGAAGCAAAGTGATCATCATATAATCGCTAACCACACGCAACAGATTACGTTGCTGGCGAACCCCCCAAATACGGTTAAATGTATACTCCACATTACGCATAAACCCGAATACGGTACTTAATATGAAGAGCAGACCGGAAACACCAATAGCATGAGGGCTTTTTGCGCCTTCCTCAGCCAATCTCACCAATAGTTTCACGGGATTCTCGTAAGACGGGTCGTCGGTAATACTGTGTTCCTCTGTGAATATGGGAAAAATCCAACCAATAAGTTCTTGTTTCAGCAAGGCGTCACTTTCTTCAGGAAGACGTCTTGGAACTTCAG
>JAGLCZ010000464.1 GCA_023145975.1 Candidatus Hydrogenedentota bacterium
GATCCAGCACATGCCGAATTACGCACCCGCCTAAAGCAGCAGCAGATTGTGCGGGGATACGAATGGCAATTGCGCCTCAAATCCGGAGGAACCCGCTGGTTATATGAAGATGCCCGCCTCATGACACCCCAGCGGGAACTAGCACAGTTTATTCAAGAACCTTATATGGAAAGCGTAATACGTGATATTTCGGTGCGCAAGCATAAGGAATCTGTCTTTTATTCCGATCAGCGCAAATACCAGACCATTCTTGAAGGTATCCATGAAGGATATTACGAGATGAGTATGGAGGGGCATCTCACTTTTTTCAACCGTGCGTTATCTAACATACTGGGTGTATCAGAAGAAAAACTGTTGGGCAGAAATCCTGCAGATTTTTTTCACAACGATGCTATTTTTTCAGAAATGCGCAAAATATACTTTGCCCAACAAAAAGGCGAAATATCAGATGTATTGCTGGACTGGCATTTAGAACGTAACGACGGCTCAAAAGTAGTGCTTGAAATATCTGTCAGTTTGATGTATGACACGGAGGGTAAGCGAAATGGTTTCCGTGGTCTCGTGCGTGATGTTACCGAACGTGCCACCGCCGAAGAAGCCTCCCGTATCGCTGAAACACGATATAAAAATCTGTTTGAAGAAGCGAATGACATTGTATATACCCATGATTTCCAGGGGAAGTTCACCTCTCTGAATAAGGAAGGGGAACGGCTCAGCGGCTATAGTAACGAAGAAGCCACGAAAATATCGGTGTATGAAATTATTGTCCCTGAACTCCGTGAAAAAGCACTTGATATGACCCGTCGCCGCCTTCAGGGTGAAGATGTGGGTAAATACGAGGTAGCAATTCTTGCCAAAGACGGACACCACATTCCGGTGGAAGTCAGTGCACGGCTTATCGTCCACGACGGGAAGCCTATTGGAGTACAGGGAATTGCACGGGATATTACAGACCGACTGCAGGCAGAAGAACAGCGTCAGACACTTGAACGGCAGGTGCAGCATGCACAGAAACTTGAGGGTTTGGGAGTGCTCGCCGGGGGTATTGCCCACGATTTCAATAA
>JAGLCZ010000465.1 GCA_023145975.1 Candidatus Hydrogenedentota bacterium
CTAAATCCGTGCTGCGCACGAACGGCATGGTGCAGAGAGCATAGCGCATGGCTAAGAATCAAAACACCATAGTCAAAAAACGCTATGCTCTCTGCACTCAGCGACAACATGTTTTTAACGACAAATATGTTTGTCTTGCCCTTCGGTGAAGGGCCTATCAACAGTCCAGATTAATTTCGGACATGTCACTGGTGAACCCGCAATATTTGTCAGTAATTTGATACGAATCTTAACTTCTGATATATCTAGGTAAGCAAGACCGGAGATATCAGTAGTGCCATTACAATTTGCCATCAAAACTTTATCATCTATTGCAGAAAGCAAATCATATTGAAACTCAAATACTTCATTGCCTTTTTTCGGCATTGTCAGAGATACTTTTATCCCCTTTGGTAACGTAACAGCCTCACTGGTAAACTCAGTTCTATATAGTCGTTCAAGGGACAATGGTTTGACAGATAGAGGTGCCATACCATTGCGAACCCCCACACGAACCCAGTAATTACTGCCCCATGCTGCTTTTGTTGAAAACGTAAATTTATATTCGCCATTCGTATCAGGGCGCATAAGAATGTTGGTTTCATAAAAGACTGGATGAGGTGGTTTGCGAGAAAACCCAAGACTTATCCAGCGAGACTCTTTGCTATGGGTATTAGAAACCTGAACTCTAAAACCATAAGTTCAGACTACTTGATCTCGTTGGCTTCTAAAAACACACAACTATGTTCGTAAGGTGTTTATTATCAACCAGTAACGGTGCTGTTGGAGTTCTGAATTGAATATTGCGCAACGGATTATTAAATGTTACCTTATTATGCATACTCTTGTTGCAGAAAAAATATGTAAACGAGGAACAGTTATGCCACAAACTTTACTGCCCATATTCCCTAAGGAAGCCACGCAGATAAACGAGCTTCTTTCATTTTCAAAACGAGATGGAACTGTCTGGTATTTTCATGGATGTCTGCCTGTGTTTTCTCATGCGGAAACAGATTACAGGTGCTTCAATATGTTTACGAGTCAGTTGGTTAATTCAGGACAATGCAAACAGGTGGAAATAGTCCGAGCGTTTGGAGTAAGTCCGATAAGTGTTAAGCGTCATGTGAAGAAATTCAGGTCTGGTGGGGCCAGCGCTTTTTTTCTTAACCGTAAAACCAGATCATCCACGGTATTCACTCCTGATGTATTAAACCGTGCGCAGGAGTTGTTTGATCAGGGAGAGTCGCGTGAAGAGGTGGCTGACACATTTAATATTAAACAGGACACTCTCTACCGCGCATTAAAGGAAGGTCGTTTGGTCGAGCATAAAAAAAAACTTCCCGAGCAAAAGTGAACGAAGCGTAGAAGATGCGCAGGCATCTATGGGAATGGGGTGCACCCGTGTAGTGGAGCGTGTGCTGGCATCAATGGGTAAGCTTTCTGGAGCGCCCGCTGTATTTAAACAGGCACTGGATGTAACCAACGGCGGAGTGTTATGGGCGTTGCCCGCATTAATGGCCAATGGGCTTTTACGACACACGAAAAATCATTTTGAGCTTCCTAAAGGTTTCTACGGGACAACCCATATTTTCTTGCTGTTGGCTTTCATGGCGCTATCTCGGATAAAAAGTAATGAGAAGCTGCGTTATACACCGGCGGGAGAAGGCGGTATCCTTCTTGGCCTGGACCGTGTCCCGGAGGTGCGCACATTGCGTCATAAAATCGACCATCTTTCCAAGACCGGGGAGGTGAAGCAGTGGTCTTCAATCCTCTCAAAAGAATGGATGGACTCAGATCTGGAAGCGATAGGAACCTTGTATATCGATGGACATGTACGGGTTTATCATGGCAAGAAAAAGTTGTTGAAGCGTTTTGTCTCTAGACAGAAGCTTTGTATGAGAGGCATCTCTGATTATTGGTTGAATGACAAGTATGGTCGTCCTTTCTTTGTCGTCAGTACTCCTTTCAACTCTGGGCTGATCAATATGCTGCGTGATGAGATAGTGCCTCGTTTACTGAAAGAAGTTCCTCATCAGCCCACGCCGGAAAAATTGAATGAAAATCCGTTACTCGCGCGATTCATACTCGTTTTTGACCGAGAGGGATACAGCCCCGGGTTTTTCAAAGATATGTGGGAGGAACATCGTATCGCATGTATGACTTATAATAAATATCCGAAAGGTGATTGGGATCTAGATGAATTTCATGATCAGACAGGATATGGCATTAATGGAGAAGATGTAAAAATGAAAATAGCCGAGCGGGGAACTCTTCTCGGTAAAGCTGGTGAGCAAATATGGGTTCGTGAGATCCGTAAACTGACAGATTCGGGGCATCAGACCGCGATAATCTGCACGGAATATTTATCTGAAGTGCACTCGCTCGCTGTACGAATGTTCTCGCGATGGTGTCAGGAGAACTTCTTTCGCTATATGCTACAACACTTTGGTTTAGATGCACTTACAGGGAATGAAAACGAACAGGCTGATGAGACAAAATCAATTATCAACCCGGAATACAGAAAAATAGAGTCGCAAATAAAAAGTAAGGCAGGAAAGCTTGGAAGAAAACTCAAAAAGTTCGCTGAAATCATATTAAGCGACATTCCGGATGCGAAAGAAAAGGAAAATTATAATAAGAAGAAATCAAAACTGATCGAAGAAATAGACCTGTTGAAAAAAGATCTAATCGATCTGAAAAACACAAGAAAAGATACTTCGAAACATATAACATTGAAAGACCTGCCAGAAGAACAGCGATTTTCACTTATCGCACCGAAAAGAAAGGCATTTGTTGATACGATTAAGATGATAGCCTACCGATCTGAAACAGCAATGGCCTCGGTCTTGAACAAGGTAATGTCCCGCCCTGATGATGCCCGTTCTCTCCTGCGCGAGATTTACACTCAAGAGGCAGACATATTTCCCGACGAAAAAGCAGGGACGTTAACGATCCGGTTGCATCATCTAACAAACCGCATGTCAGATAAAGCAGCAAAGGAACTTGCGAAGCATCTTAATGAGACAGAGACAATCTATCCTGGATCAAATTTACGTATGCGTTACGAATTGGTGTCAGGCTAAATCCGTGAGGTAAGGAAGTCTTACCTTCGTAAGCATTTCTTACATACTGCGTCTTCATACAATTCACCGTTGGAAAAAATGTTTTTTATGTGCATT
>JAGLCZ010000466.1 GCA_023145975.1 Candidatus Hydrogenedentota bacterium
GCATCCGCAGCAGCGGCTGCAC
This sequence comes from Candidatus Hydrogenedentota bacterium, assembly GCA_023145975.1. Taxonomy (GTDB): domain Bacteria; phylum Hydrogenedentota; class Hydrogenedentia; order Hydrogenedentales; family CAITNO01; genus SLFT01. The sequence goes on from JAGLCZ010000466.1 coordinate 23, forward strand.
CCGTTGCCGTTGAAAAGAAGGCACCCGCTTCTGATGCAAAAAAAGATGCGGCTGTACCTGCAGAACCTTTAACTGAAGGAGAAGCCCTGCCCGCCCCTGACACGAAAAAAGATGCGGCAGCAGCAGGCGAACCCGCCGTTGAAGGGGGAACACCCAAACTGGTCGTACCGGAAAAAATCTTTAATTTCGGAACCATGCGGGATACAGAAACCGTATCTCACAAATTTGTATTGCGTAATGAAGGTACTGGAACCCTGAAAATCACAAACGTCCGTGCCAGTTGCGGTTGTACTACAACAGAACTTGAAAAAGATGTGCTTGCACCGGGAGAAGAAGTCAAAATCAGTGCATCAACCAATCTAAGCGGGCGACAGGGTAAGCAGGTAAAAGCGGTCACCGTCACCTGCAACGATCCTGATAACCCAACCGTACAGTTGCGCATGGAAGGCATGGTAACAGCATCTATTAATGTTGAACCGTCCCGCATAAATTTCGGAGAAATCCTGGATAATGAACCCCGTGAATCCATTGTAACTATCACATCTACCGTTGATGACTTAACTTTTGCAGTGAAGTCAGCCGAATTAACAGGCATGGATTATGTCCAACACGAAATTAAAGAAATTGAAGCCGGCAAGTCGTATCAACTGATTATAAAAACTGTTGGCGACCTTCCCGTTGGACAACATAATGGTCGTATGATCATCAGAACCGATACAAAAGTACGCCCCATTATTTTCTTTAATATCAGCATGCAGGTGATAGGCCCCCTCAAGATTATGCCGCCCTCTATCCATATCCGACATACGGGTACCGAGGGAGAAGTTACGTCTCAACAGCTCCGTATTTCCCCGGGACGGATCAAAGAATTCGAAGTTACCGAAGTAATTTGTCCCGTTGAAGGAATGGAAGCTACCATAACGCCTCAAGGCAATAGCATATATCTGCTGCGGCTTGAAAACATGCCCAATTCCGATATACTGCAGGGCAAATCGGTCATCCTGCGTACCAATCTGGAAGACTACAAGGAAGTTTTAATTCCCTTCAAGATATCCAAGCTACGCACCCCGCGCAGACCGCCTGGAAGTGGTAACAAAAAAAATCCACCTCTAAAAACTATTGAGCTGACACCTGAACAGCAAAAGGCAATACGCGAGCATACTCCCCGCGTCCCGGCGAAAAAAGTCGAGACCGCCCCTGTGGAAAAGATCGAAGCAGCACCCGCGAAAGAGGGCGAAGCAGCTCCGACGAAATGACAAATTACCGGAAGAATGAAACCTCCGGGTCTACTTAACAAGTCTAAAGCCTTGGATTCCATCGGGAGTCCAGGGCTTTTCTATTGAAGGATAGGGGTAACCTGCCTTTACTCTTCGACTGTAGTAAATTTGCAACACACGAGAAAAAGGAGATACTTTCATGATCACATTGAAATGGCGCCCCTGTTTTACCTTCACGATATTGTCGATAACGCTCATTTTATCGAGCATGGCACCGGCATCCACGTTGCGGGTAACAGAAAATCTAACACCGCTTGATGAATATGTAGCTGCCCCTGATCCCAGCTATAGCTGGGAGCTAAGACATACCCACCACGGGAAAGGATGGGAGGGACATGTTCTGTACATGGCATCCCAAACCTGGCTCACCGAAGAACAGGTAGATCGCAGCTTATGGGAACACTGGCTTGTCATTATCATTCCTGATGAGGTGGTAAGCACCACAGGTTTTATGATGATTGGCGGCGGAAATAACCAGGGCAATATGCCCAAAGGCGCCGATGCAAATTTGAGGCGAATCGCCAGAGCTACAAAGACGGTTTGTGCGCAAATCCATCAGGTGCCCAATCAACCGCTGTATTTCACCGATGATGGGAAACGGCGTACTGAGGATGCCATTATCGCGCATAACTGGGACAAATTCTTTCGTACGGGCGACCCTATATGGCCCACACGTATGCCCATGACCAAAAGCGTTGTACGCGCTATGGACACCGTACAGACTTTTTGCGCTTCAGATGCAGGCGGTAATGTTCAGGTAGAAGATTTTTGTGTAGCAGGCGCTTCCAAGCGCGGCTGGACGACGTGGACCACTGCTGCGGTGGATAACCGCGTGATTGCCTGTTCTCCCATTGTCATTGACATGCTGAATCTGGTGCCTTCTTTTATCCATCATTATAATGTATACGGATTCTGGGCACCCGCTGTGGATGACTATGTGAACATTGGCATTATGGATTGGCTTACTGCACCGGAATTCGATGCATTGCTTCAAATTGTCGATCCCTATCATTACCGTGACCGACTTACCATGCCTAAACTGATCATGAACGGTGCCGGCGATCAGTTCTTCCTGAATGATTCCTGGAAATTCTACTGGGATGATCTGCAGGGACCAAAATATCTGCGCTATGCTCCCAATTCCGGACATGGAATGGATCAGGCAGATGCGGCAGGCACATTGATTGCCTTTTATAATTCCATTATAAATGATGTACCTTTACCCAAATACGACTGGTCCTTTCCCGATGACGAAACCATACGGGTTACCAGCGATACCCAACCGATAGTCGTCAAAGTTTGGCAGGCAGCCAACCCGGAATCGCGTGATTTTCGTATCGATAAAATAGGTCCCGTATGGGAAGCGACCGAACTGACACCGGACGCAGAAGGTGCATATATCGGCAAGGTGTCCACACCGGAAAAGGGATGGACCGCCTATCTCGTTGAAATGACTTTTGACGTACCCGGCAAAGATGATCTGGTGATAACCTCCCCCACCCGCGTTGTGCCGGATACTGAACCTTTCAACCTTGAACTGAAAACAGAGTGGCCGGGCGGATTCATATCAGATACGAATAAAGAAAAATAAGAACATAGAAAATACGGGATAGGGATACAAAACAGCCTCTCCCATTCGCTCTTCGATATCCGCAGGATCAACCTGCGGATATCGTATTTTTCAGGGCTGCTTGAAACTTATTTACTCCCATCAATACGCGATAACAGGACGGAAATGGAACGGCGGGTTGCCTGTATTTTTTTCCAACGTTCATCTGCAACACGGCGCATCCCCGGCAACCCCTCTGAACCCGGCAGGGTACCGTCATCATCCAAACCACAGAATTGAGCAATG
>JAGLCZ010000467.1 GCA_023145975.1 Candidatus Hydrogenedentota bacterium
TCATGTCGTACTGCCATGGATAAGCTGGAATCGAGAATAGGGTTTAGCGAACGCTTGAATTCATTAGTACTATCAAATTTATTAATGTAGTAGGAAGCCAGCGGTTCTTCCGCAACGAAAACCTGTGTGCGTCCTTCCAAAGCATCGGTTACAAGCTCTTCGTAATTAGAGGCGGCTATTACAGTTGCATCGGGTACAGTAAGCGACAGGTATTCTTCAATATTACTTCCCTTTAATACGCCGACAATTTTTTCCGATAAGTCTGATATGCTGCGAAAGGGGTATGTGTTTTTGTGGAAGAATAGATAGGAGAGTAATTCCTCATGAGGTTGGGTAAAGGCCATAATTTTGGCACGTTCAGGTGTGTGTGTGGCACCGTTTGCAACATCAATTTCATGGGCAAGTAATGCAGGGATTACCTTGTTCCATTCCATGACTCGAAATTCAACGGTGAACCCTGTTTTTTGTGACCAGAGCCGCCATAAGTCAATATCGCGTCCATCTATTCCCTGATCTTCGGATTGAAAAAACATGGGCCGAAAATCACCACACCCTACAATAATATGATCGGGATGGGCATAAGCCGTGAGGCTAAAGAACAGCAGCAAGATTAACAGTACTGCTATGGGCTTGATTACTGACTCTTTGCGCTGTATCTTTGAGCTAAGATGCACATTACCCTCCGAAAGTATGTGTTTTACTGAGGAAATCCTGCTTTTCTTCCCCCGGTGTTAATGGTAGCCAAGGGACTGAATGCAGCAACGAAAAACTCCAGCTTCATTCCAAGTACCAATGGGGTTAGTTTATCAGAACAGCAAAGGAAAATCCAGCCCAATTCCAAAGCCCTTACTTTCAAAAGAGGGTATTCTTAGCTTATACTCTTTAAGAAGGTCAACTATCCGTTTTCCGTATGCTGTAAATTTCAGGAGATATCCTATGCGCTTGATATTCAGAGGTGTTATTTTTGTGGTGGCGGCTATGTTGTTTTCCATAAGCGCCAGTGGGGAGGAGGCAACGTCTTTTGGTGCAAAACAGTTGCGCTGCGAAGGGCGGGAAAACCCATTGGGTGTGGAAGAGCAGCGTCCTGTATTATCCTGGTCGTGTGTTTCAGACCTGCGCAGTATGGAGCAGTCTGCCTTCCGTCTTCTTGTTGCCAGTGATTTGAGCCTGCTTGTTCCCGGTCAGGCGGATATTTGGGATTCCGAGAAAGTATTGAGTTCTGAACAACGCGTATCTTATGGGGGAAGTCCCCTGCAGGCTATGGATCATATTGTTTGGTCGGTTTGCATTTGGGATCAGGAAGGAAGTGCTTCGGACTGGAGTACCCCCGCGACGTGGAGTATGGGACTGCTGCGCCCTGAGGATTGGAAAGCCGATTGGATTACAGGCTCAAAGGCTGAAGCCGTGTTCGAAAAGTCTTCGTGGATATGGGTTGCAGGAGAAGATGCGATGGGTGCGCCCGTAGGCACGGCGTGGTTTATTAAAAGTATTGAAGTACGGAAGGATGTCGCGATCACCTCTGCAAAAATGTATGTTGCTGCAGACAATAGCTGCCGCATTATTATCAATGGTGAAAAGCAGTACCGTGTAACAGGGTGGAAGCAATTTTCAGGCGTTGACATTGCGCCTCATTTTCATCCCGGCAGCAATCATCTGCAGTTTCAGGTAGTCAATGATTCCAGTACGCCTAATCCAGCGGGACTATTGGTAGAAATTGACATTAGATATGTCGATGGTGTTGTCCAGAAAATTGCTTCGGATCGGAGCTGGCAGGCGGTGCGTACCGATACAAGCGCGGCTGTGGCACCGGGAAGCGAAGACGTTCAGTGGCATGACGCTCAGGAACTGGGTGCCTGTGACATGGAGCCCTGGGCGGTGGCAGAAAGCAAACAGACCAGCCTGCCCTTATTCAGAAAAACCTTTACACTTCAGGACAGCCCCATCCGTTACGCCGTGGTAAATATCTGCGGGCTGGGACATTTTGAGCTTTCTCTGAATGGCAGCAAGGTAGGCGATCATGTTTTCGAT
>JAGLCZ010000468.1 GCA_023145975.1 Candidatus Hydrogenedentota bacterium
CGGTAATTACTCAAAAAGAAGAAGAGACCACGAAGACCATGGGTCAGATGGAAGACGACTACCGACGCATTATGCGGGATATGGGCTACAATGTATTAATTGTTCATGAAGATCAGGATATTGCTCTCATGCAGCGTGATGGCATTCCTAACACATTTATGCCGGATAACTATGCGCAAAGGCTTGTGGAGGGCGGCATCTCCACACTGAATCATCTTTTGCCCGTATTACAACTCAAAGCACAATGGAAGGAACGTGATACGGAAGTAATGATAGCCGGGGTATGCGGACAGGCTTCCGGAATGCAGCGGAAGCAGGATACCGCAGGGGTGGGTCCGGATGGAATTCCTATTATGGAACCTGTGCCGTTGGGTGCGGTGGATGTAGGCTATAGTCTTGTAGAACGTTACGATCTTATTGCCGACGATGAACTCATGATTAATGGAGCGTCATTGCGAATAAACAAATGCTTAGAGCGTCGGGGAAATAAGGAAGATATCACTCTTTGGGTGCACCTTAAGCAAGCGCAGGAATGGTTTGAAAAGCCCGGGAAAATAAACGGTATTTTTGCTCTTGAATGTGTATGTCAAGCAGACTCGTTGGGAAAGGTAAGCAAGGAAGTGCGGCATATCCTTTCTGATACACAGGTATTCGAGTTTACCGCGTTGGTAGAAAGCCGTTCCCGTGCGCGTGCGCGTGCTGCCGAGGCGCATCTGGAAGCCGTAGAAGCGGAACGTCAGAATCGCGCTGTATTACGGAAGGAGCAGGAACGTACTGCCTGGGCGCTTATTCCAATGGCTGTGGCAGGTGCAGCCCTATGGATTTTTCTTTTGACCATGGCCAATGTCCGTGAACGGCGTTATGAAATTGGAATTTTGCGGGCACTTGGCTTTAGTGCCCTGAAAATAATCGGACTGTTTCAGTTACGTATAGGTATCATGGCAGTGATTGGAGCAATAATCGGCTATGTTGTCGGGGCATTGGTGGGTACCGTTTTAGGGGGTATCATTTTACTTTCTGTGGTTACTGCTGTGTTACAGCCTCTCCCTCTTTTTGTTGCAGTGCTGTCGGCAGCGATACTGGCTTGTGCAGCGGCATGGTTACCTGCACTATACGCTGCTTCTCAGGATCCCGCTGAAATACTCAAGGAAATGACATAATGGATAGGGTCCA
>JAGLCZ010000469.1 GCA_023145975.1 Candidatus Hydrogenedentota bacterium
AGGGGTATATCATGTCCTGGGCGGTGGCAGGTCCTTATTATGAGAATAATCTCTCTGCTGACTCGCTGTTCAAACGGGAACTTCCCCCGGAGCTTGATGTGGAAAATGCAAACTGGAAAATCATGCCCATATTGCCAGACGCATCCCCCGCCTTTGCTCTCGAACTTGACCGTGTTATCGGCGGCGAGGAGCGTGCCGCTTTCCTGCGCACAAAAATAGCCGCGCCCGAAGCGATGGCAGCTATATTGGAACTGGGAACCAATGACGGATGCCGTGTCTGGTGGAACGGAACACTTATTCATTCATTAAACACCGGTCGTCCCCTTAGCCCCGGTGAGGACAAACTCCCTGTGCAATTGACTGCAGGCGAGAATAATCTTATGATTGCCGTATTCCAAACGGGCGGTGCCTGGGGCGCCACGGTACGACTGGTAGACAAAAATGGAAAACCTATATCTGAAATCACCTGTACGCCTGCCATAAGCGAATGACAAAATACACAAGAGAGAAAGCAGCTTATGAAGCAGGAATCACCCGTTGAATATGCTCTGGTAAAACGTTGTATAGATTTGGCTTCTAACATTGCCGTTGCGGAATCCTGTTCCGGCGGGTTGATTGCCCATCGCATTACCAATGTACCCGGTGCATCCACCATATTCAAAGGAAGTGTGGTGGTCTATGCCAACGAAGTAAAAATGCATGTGCTCGGTGTTCCGGAAGATGTGTTAGCCGCCTATGGTGCTGTCAGCGAAGCTGTCGCACTTGCTATGGCACAGGGTGTCCGTCACAGGATGCAAGCCGACTTCAGCACAGCCGTTACGGGTATTGCCGGACCCGGCGGCGGCACAGATGAAAAACCCGTGGGCACCGTATATATTGCAACTGCAAGTCCATCAGAAGCACACGCCTGCTTGTATCACTTTTCCGGGGATCGCAGTGAAATCAAAGTGCAGACTTCCGAAACTGCGATGATATCTTTATTGAAACTATTGGAAAGATCATGACTACTGATTTCGTTCATTTACATGTCCACTCTCACTACAGCTTACTTGACGGTTTGCTCAAGCCGGAACCGCTGCTGAAAAAATGTGCCGAATACGGCATGGAAGCATGCGCACTTACCGATCACGGTAATCTGTTTGGACTGATGGAATTTTACAGCAAAGCGGAAAAGTATGGCGTAAAACCTATTCTGGGATGTGAACTATATGTTTCTCCCACCGATCGCTTTGACAAGTCAGGGAAAAGTGCCCGGGAAGCCTGCAATCACTTACTGGTACTGTGTGAAAATGAAACAGGTTATCACAACCTGTGCAAATTAAGTTCCCTGTCCTACCTGGAAGGCTGGCACTATAAACCGCGCGTGGACATGGGCCTGCTGGAAGAATACAAGGAGGGGTTAATCGCTTCAAGTGCCTGTCTGGGCGGACGTATCCCGTCGTTACTGCTTGCGGAGAAATATGAGGAAGCAGAGCAGGCTTTGGAGCAGTATGTCGGTATTTTCGGACGTGATAATTTCTGCATCGAAATGATGAACCATGGGATGCCCGAAGAAGAGAAGGTTAATCCG
>JAGLCZ010000047.1 GCA_023145975.1 Candidatus Hydrogenedentota bacterium
GAACCCCGGGAAGGTTTTGATATAAAAAAATACTGTTCCGAAATAAACAGGCACCTGAAATTACATGCCCTCGAGATAACAGGAAACAACACGACAAGGGCTGCTAAACTGCTGGGTATATCGCCGGCGGCATTATCTAAAGAACTAAAAAAGAAGGGTCCCACCCTGCGCAAAGAGTCTATAAACAATAACCCGGGTTAACAAAACGGTAACTCAGGTTAACGAAAAATATCTTACAATACTCGAAGAAGCGAACGCTATAAAAATATTGCCCCTAAAAAAAGGGGGTTGACAAATAATACTACCGCCAAAACCATTCAGCAAAGATATTGGCACGGCAATTGCTCTATGACGGCAACAACGAAACAGGAGGTTTTATGAACGACAAGGTTGCAAAAATAGCGATGGCTGCACTACTGCACGACATCGGGAAATTCTGGAGTCGCACCGGCGTATCCAAGCCCTACGATAAAAAGAATCGCGAACATTTCGGAGATACGTATTTGCACGCACTCTGGAGCGGCACCTTTATCGAAAAGTATATAAATGATAGCGACATAGCCCGTTGGGCACGCAACCATCATCATGCGGGTACTGTTGAAGAACTTATGGTTTCGCTGGCAGATCATCTGGCTTCGGGCGAGCGATACACCGATGAGACGGAAGAGTTTGGTCGTCCTCAAAATGCGGCACTGGTGCATATCCTCACCAGCGTATCCCTGGACGAGAAACAACCGCCGCAGCGCGGGTACCTGCCGCTTGTAGCCCATGATCAATTTTTAGACGGCGCGTTCATGCCCCGCGAAAAGGTTGATACGGTGGCAGACTGTTACGGTCCCCTTTGGGAAGGCTTCGAAAAGGCGGCGAATGATGCGCGTCCCGCAGCCACAGACATAACAACCTGGTTGTCCCTGTTACAAAGGTTTGCGTCCCGCATTCCTGCTGCCACACCGAACCGTATGGCAGGGCACAACGTTCCTGACATCAGTTTGCATGAGCACTGTCGGGTTACCGCTGCCATTGCTTCCTGTCTGGCGGCAGACGATCTTTCCCTGGAAAAGGTTCGGGAATATCGCAGCAATTTTGATGCAAAGAACAAACAGAATAAAACCGTAATGGAAGAAACGTTATGCCACCTGCTATGCGGTGATCTCTCCGGCGTACAAAACTTCCTCTATGATCTGCCGCGTAAAGGGGCTGCCAAAACACTGCGTTCCCGTTCCTTCATGCTCCAGTTAACGGCAAGTGCCTGCGCGGAATATTGTTGTCAAAAAGCAGGCGTACCCCTGTGTAATATCCTATACAATGGCGGCGGCCGCTTCTACCTGCTCATCCCGGCAGACGTGGAGGCATCCTCCATTGCCGCCGAACTTGACGATCAGGTGCAGGATCATTTTGGAGGTGCATTGGCGGTTATCGTCGGTGCGGCAAAAGTAACACTGAACGATTTTCTTCCCGGTAAGTTCTCCGAGGTATGGGAGCAAGCGGGCAAAGACTGTGCGCTCCAAAAAGCACGCAAATATTCAAGACGCGCCAAATCCAATTACAAAAAAGTATTCGGTATGATGGACGATTTTGTAGAAGTCATTTCCTCGGCACCCGCTGAAGATACCGGGGCGAAGACTGCAACAGATGAGACCGAGTGGGGACGCAAACTGACGGGTGCCCGCTGGATCGTCAAAACTGAAACTGGAAGCCGGGAACCTGCCGACAAAAAAAATATCAACCATTTTTTCCGCAACCTTGGCTGTGAATACCATTTGGTCCAAAAAGGAGATACCCTCGCCAAATTCCCCCAGGTAATGGAAATATGCGAACTCAACGGATATAGTCCCTATGACACTCTCAATACCCTGCGTCCACAAGGTAACCCATCCCTTAGCTATCGTTTTATTGCAAACCACTGGCCGCAGAACAGGCAAGGGGATAATCTCAGCTATGAGGAATTGGCAGCAACAGCGAGAGGCGCAAAAAAGATTGCCGTATTCAGGGCGGATGTAGACAACCTCGGCCAGGTGTTTATGCACGGTCTGGGCGAACGTGCCACTGCAGGCAGGGTTGCCATGCTCAGTCAGGCGATGGCAGATTTTTTCGAAGGCTATTTGAACGCATTAAGCCGGGAAGACGAATATGCTGACCGCATGGGTGTGATTTATGCCGGCGGCGATGACCTCTTTCTCGTAGGTGCCTGGGATGCCGTATTGGACTTTGCCGTTGAAATGCAGACCGCTTTCAAGCGCTATGCTTTCCATAATCCCGCCTTCACTTTATCCGGCGGAATCGTGCTTATAGACGATCATTTGCCGGTACGTCACTTTGCGGAAATGGCGGGGGATGCAGAAGATGCCGCCAAGGGATATGAACGAAAACATAAGGGAGAAACGGTGCAGAAAGACGCACTTACCATTTTCGAGATGCCCTTCGGCAGTGAAGAACTGCCCCGTTTCATGGAACTCAAAGAATTGTTATTGGACGTTCTCGATACGCAAAGGACGGACAAGGCTGTATCGGCAGGTTTCCTGCGTCGCCTTTTCGAAGTGTGGGAAGCCTATCTGCAAGAGAAACAGATACGCACCGACAGGAACCCGAACATCGAAAATATCCAACGGGAAATGCACTGGCAGCGCTGGCGGTGGATGCTCGTATACGGGCTGCGTGAATTTACAAAAGGGGCGAAAAGCCACACGGAAACTATTGACGAAATACAACAGCGCATACTCGATGCGGAAACTCCCATCGATGACCGGCTCGGTATGCCGCTGCGCTGGGTCGAATTGTTACTCAAAAAAGAAGAACGGCGGGATACAGACGAAGCCCGCGAAGAATATAATGAAACCGAAACGACAACGGAAAGGACAGCACTATGACTGCACCAGGGAATTACAACAGAGACCGGGGACCGGCAACGGATACCGGCGTATTTGCTCAGGCGGTACGCAACGGTATTGACAAGGAATTTATCCAATGGGCGGAAGGATTCGGCAGAGACATTGCCCGTAGTGTAACCACATCACAGATTCGTAATATCTATGGTACGGTGAAGAAAATTGAAATGGCAGGGGAAATAGACCTGCCCGCTGTGCTGCTGCTCAAACCGCGTATCGCCTATGCCGCACACAGAAACAAAGGGATGGGTGCTGAATTGGCACCGATCATTACCCAAGCAATCGACGCTGTTGCTGACGGCAGCAGCAATGAAGAGAAACAGGAACGCTTTCAACGATTTTCCAAAGGATTCGAGGCAATTGTAGCCTATCACCGCGCCGCAGGCGGCAAATAATAACAGGAGGTTTTTATCATGACTGCACAAACACAGCTGAAGCAAATCGGACGCATTTTCATCCAGGGCGTTCTTGAATCACGTACGGGAATGCATATTGGCGGTACCGAAGTAGGACTGCAGATCGGCGGCGCCGACTCCAGTGTCATTCGTAACGGCATCGACGGCGTTCCCTATATTCCGGGTTCCAGCCTGAAAGGCAAGATGCGTTCCCTGCTCGAACGGATCTATACGCCGGGCGAACTCAAAGCGGTAGGTAAATCCCGCATTTATATGCCTGAACAAATCGAAGAGTATCGCGACCCAGAGAAAGGCTTTATCTTTCATCTTTTCGGGATTACCCCTGAAACGGTAAAACGTTTAAAAGGGAACGAAAATGAAGAAATTCAGGCACTGCCTACACGGCTTATTATCCGCGACGCATCCATGACGCAGAAAAGCAAAGATCTGCTGAATCGCAGCCTCTATACGGATATGCCCTATACCCAGGTGAAAACGGAAGTAGTTATTGACCGCATCACCTCAGCAGCCACCCCGCGCCAAATCGAGCGGGTACCTGCCGGAGCTCAATTCAATTTCGAGATGGTTTTTAACCTCTATTTTGAAACGGATCTCACCTTTCTCGAACGGATCAGCGAAGCCATGGAACTGCTGGAATACGATTCTCTGGGCGGGCATGGGTCACGGGGCTACGGTCAAGTACGTTTCGTGAAACGCAGTGCCGACGCAACATGGTTCAACGGCGTAAATTACGATACACAGGTCAATGAATGGAAGAACGGGTTTGAACGGGATGAAAATGGAGGCAATGTATAATGACGGTGTACCGCGTTGAAATAGAACCGCGCGCGCCGATCCATCAGGGTATACACGGTCACGCCGCGAAATCGGGGGCAGTCGTTCACAGTGACACGCTCCATGCCGCGCTCATGGCTGTTGCCGCTGCAACGGGAGAAGACCCGGAAACGTTGCGCGAACTACGGCTCAGTTCGCTGTTTCCATGCCTGAACAGTAAATCCTTTTTCCCCAAGCCTTTTCTGCCCCTGCCGGAAGCAGTGCGGAAAGCACAGGAAGAAGATCCCCAAGCGCCCCGAAAACGGTGGAAGAAGGCGAAACTGGTAACGGAAAAAGTGTTAAACGCCTGGTTCCTGGGAAAAACATCTCTTGCCGACTGTGAAATTCATGACGGGGTTGCCATGCTCAAGGAAGAGTATGACAGCCGGACATGGCCCAAGTCAGGTTTGCTCAAACATGGCAGGCACACCGGCGTTGTGGTAGATCGGGATAGCGCTGCAGCCACCCCCTACGACCGCAACATGGTCTATGTGAATACAGCAGAAAAGGTCGGGCTTTACTGCCTGGTGGAAACAGACCGCAATAAAACCTGGCTTAAGGAACAATTTGAAAAACTCGGATGGGCAGGACTCGGCGGCAACCGTTCCTCCGGGCTGGGCGGATTTGAAGTGACTGCATGTACGCCCCGGCAGGAAAACAGTCCCGCAAGAGCAAACATGTTCATGACACTCAGCCTCTACCTGCCCACAGAGAAAGAAGTGGAAGACGGCGTACTGGAAGCCCCTGCCGCCTATGACTGCGCCTTGCGGGGCGGATGGATTCACGGTACGGCGGGAACGGCCCATGCCAAACATGCCCTGCGCATGTGTGTGGAAGGAAGTGTATTTAGAAATGTCACGGAGCAACATGGCGAAGTACGCGATGTAACCCCCGAAAAATTTGAAGATCACAGGGTGTGGCGGAGTGGTCTCGCCTTTGCGTTGCCCTTTTCCCATACAGAGGAGGATTCATCATGACGGCACAAAGGACAACACAAGAACACGGCGTGTTTCGCATTACCCCCGTATCGCCCGTGCATATCGGTTCCGGCGAAATACTCACCCCCATGGACTATGAAATCCGGAAGAATCAATTCATGGTCAAAGATATTATGGGCTTTATTGATGCACAGCGGGACGACCCTGCCTATGCGCTGCAGATCATTGAGGACTGCAAGCCTATTCCCGAGGAGTTCACCCGTTATACGCTGGCGTGCTATAACGAGGGAGAGGCACGTAATTCCCAGCGAAATGCACAGCCCCGAAACCAGCCGCAGCGGGGTAAACCTGCAAAAATGGACAAGCAAACAGCAGCATTGTTTAAGAAAGTCAAGAAAGCCAATATCCCTAAACCCATTCCTGCTCCAAGTCATGATTTCCGTGACAGAGAGCCTGGCGGTGAAGTACGCGAGTTTATCAAAGACCCTTTCGGGAAACCCTATATCCCGGGCTCTTCCCTGAAGGGATGCCTCCGTACAGCGCTGGCATATACCCTGGTAAAATGTGGTGCGCTGAATATGAAACTGGTAGATGCCCTGCTTGATGATAAAGCGAAACCGCAATGGGCATTTTCTAAAATGAATGCCGACCTCTTTTGTGGGGATGAAAGAGGGGATGCCAAGGCGGATGTACTGAAAACCCTGATGATACGGGACTCGCAGCCCCTCGACTTTAATCAATGGGGCGCCATGGTATTTGTCCGCGTCATGAACGATTATCGCGGTAAATTCGATGTTAAAAGGGGAATGCCCATTCGCCTGGAAGCGATTATGCCCCGTACCGATACCGTGGATATGCCCTTCGTGATCAACAGACGCCTTATGGAACTGGATAAAGAAAATCTGCAGCGTGCCGGAAAGGGGAAAACGCTGGCACTGCTTCAGGATGTTAATGCCTTTGAGCAGGCACTCATGAATTTCTCGAAGGCACTGCTGGCGTATGAAGCGGATTTTTATGGGAAATACAAACAGGATGCCGCCACAGGCTCCAACTTTATCCAACAACTGCAACAGGAACAGCAGAAGAATAACACGCTCTTTCTCGACCTGGGTTTCAGTACAGGATGGCACAGCAAAACCATTGGCATGGCATTGGATGATCGTGATTTAGAGGATATCCGTAACCACTTCAGACTCGGTAAAAATGGCGTTCCCCTGTTTCCCAAGACGCGCAAGTGGGCAAAGACGGACAAGGGATACCTGCCGCTGGGCTGGGTAAAACTTGAAATAATCCGGGAAAACTAACTTTTTACGAATGCTATTTGATAGTTGAATCAGTCTACAGTACAGGGACTGATGCAGGCGAGCGCAGCGAGACGTGTCTGTCCCTGTACTGCGTAACAAGACAGGTCCAGCAACAACAGGAGAATATTACCATGACGGAACTGATGCTTACAGGGTTTGGCACGACACTCGGACGCACGAGCGAACGCTTTCAAGTGCGGCGCCGCGAACAGCCCCACACCGAATTCGCAGCGGAAGATGTATCCCATATTCTCATCAGCGGCAAGGGAATGTCCCTGTCTGCAGATGCACTCGCCTTTGCAGTGGAACAGGGCATTCCCATTACCTTGCTCTCCTTTTCCGGCAATCCCTATGCCCGACTTGCCACAACCAGGGAACTCGACAACGCATTGTTACGTCGCGAACAACTCTATGCCACGACTGACCCGAGGGGGGCAGCCATTGCCTGCGCCCTCATCCATGGAAAACTGCGCAATCAGGCAGCTACCCTTCGCTATTTCGCCAAATCCCGAAAAACAGCCGATCCGGAAACCTGGCAAATCCTGTGTGACGCAGCAAAGCGCATATTTTCTCTGGCACGGGATCTGAAAATCCAGGAGAACGGGGATATGGAACAAAAACGTACGGAAATCATGGCACTCGAAGCACAGGCAGCACGATACTATTGGCAGGCAGTGGCAGCACTGGTACCCGATGACCTCCACTTTAACGGACGGAAAAAAAAGGGGGCAGCCGACCCGTTGAATACAGCAATCAACTATGGATACGGAATACTCTATTCACGGCTCTGGAATACGGTGGCACGGACCCGACTCGACCCCTACACCGGATTTTTACACACGCTGCAGGAAGGGAAACCGGCCCTTATTTTCGATTTGGTCGAGCCTTTCCGTTCCTGGATTGTGGACCGACCCCTCATTGCAAGTGTACTCAAAAAATGGCGCCCGCAATTCGACGAAGAGCACTTACTGGCACAGGATACCCGAAAAGTCATTGCAGCTCGCATTCTGGAACGCTTCAATCAACGCTTTCGATATCACAAAAAAATGACCCGTGCCAATGACATCATACTGGCACAGGTGCGGGAGGTTGCAGCGTTCCTGCAGCAGGAAGCCCCCCTTAAATCCTTCATAGCCCCCTGGTAGCAATTAAAAAAACCGGTGGTGCCGCCTCCAATAGGGAGGGGATGAACGTACTTATGGAGAAGCACATTACATGCAGACTCTCGTTGTATTTGACATTGGTGATAATAAATTACGCACACGCATTGAAAACGCGTGTATGGACTGCGGCATGCAGCGCACACAATTCTCCCTGTTTCAAGGGGAACTTACTGCGACACGGCGAAAAAAACTTGCGAAAAAAGTGGAAAATCTGGTAAACGCACATACCGAAAAGGAAAGCAAAAAACAAATCCAACAGGCACTGCTCATCCACTTTTTCGCTCTCTGCAGCACCGATTTTAAGAATACTATCCAAATCAATCGTAGTGCCACCGGAACGGTACCCCCCATACGCCCCCCTGCCGTTGTCATTTTGTGACGTTTTTTTCGAAGCACTGCACTCGCTCAATAAACATGCTTTAATCTGCGAAAACGCTATCTCCTGTAATTGCAATATCTAAGATAAAATCACCCAAAAAACTCAGTGCAAAAAATATCAAAATCAATTAAAGTAGGGGGAGAAAAAGGGCAATCTTCGAAATTATGCAGAATCGGACTTGAAATTACCCCGTATCAATAAGTTATACTGAACAACAGAGACGAAAGTTGAAGAGTAATAAAGTGGATACTTCGGCCATTTTACAGTTTACCCACCTGACCTTATGAAAAAGGGATAGAAACATCAATTGTTATTTCATTTTCCATTTTCTTTTCCTGTTTACCCACCTGACCTTATGAAAAAGGGATAGAAACATTGCCTCGTAGAGACATTTTTCCGTGGTCATAAAGTTTACCCACCTGACCTTATGAAAAAGGGATAGAAACAAAAAAGCTGTAAAGCGCGTTAAGGAAATTCGTGTATGTTTACCCACTTGACCTTATGAAAAAGGGATAGAAACTTCCTGAATAATACTGACAACTGACTTGTTAGTCTCCA
>JAGLCZ010000470.1 GCA_023145975.1 Candidatus Hydrogenedentota bacterium
AATATGGTACCGCCACGGGGTATTATCCGCCAACGTTGGATGCGCTCTATCCCGGTTATTTGCCTCAGATGCCGCGTACGTCGTCCGGGCAGCAATTTGTCTACAATAACCAGAATGGCTATTTGGCACATCCGAATCAACGTGCAGTGGCATCCACAGCCTCTGCACGTCCCAGGCAGCGTTCGGGCGGATCGGGTATGGGTGGGGCAGGACCGATGGGTGAGGTTATGACCAGTATTGGTATACAGCAGCAACTGGGTAATATGAGTTCCAGCGGTGCCAACGCAGCGCAAACGCGGTCGCGTGGCGGTGTCAATCAGGTTTCCAGCGGTCACACCAATAGGCAAAATCAGGTCATGGACAATTTAGGTCTGTAGGGATCAGGAAATTGTGCGGGGAACTTTATATCTTCAAGGGAATGGTGGGCTATTTTTTTAGTGGCGGCACATCGACCCACGTACGGCGTTTCCAACTTTCAATGCCCAGTTCTGCCAATTGGACGCCCTTGGCCGCTTCCAGCAGGTTCCAGCGAAATGGGGTGTTGATAGCCACATGCTTGAGAAATAATTCCCACTGCGCCTTAAAAGCATTGCCGTAGACAATATTGCCCGGCATTTTAACCCATGCAGTACTGTAGTCCAGGGGGATACCGGAGTCTGGATTCCAACTATATTTCGGGGTTGCAGCTGCCGGCTGAATATAACATTCTGTCAAGCCTGCTGCAGCGGATCCTTTTTCACCATCCACATGCAGGGTTAAGAGGTCATCTCTGCGTACACGGGTGGTCCATGATGAGTTGAAGTGGCATACCACTTCTTTGTCGGTGACAAACGTGGCATAGGCGGCATCGTCGGTATCTACAGTGAAGTTTTTTTGCTTTTCGTCCTGCCGTTCCTTGATGTGTGTGGCACCCAAACAAGTGAGTGCTGTTATATCACCGAACAGCGTATCGATTACATAACGCCAGTGACATAACATGTCAAGGATAATACCACCCCCTTCTTTTTTTCGGTAATTCCAGGAAGGACGCTGCATAGGAGTATCCTCGCCTGTGAAAACCCAGTAACCGAATTCGCCGCGTACCGATAAAATACGTCCAAAGAAATTCGTGTCAATCAGCTGCTGCAGTTTAAGTAAGCCGGGAAGCCATAA
>JAGLCZ010000471.1 GCA_023145975.1 Candidatus Hydrogenedentota bacterium
TGGATCCCGGTATTCCCGCATCTCCTGCGTCGATGGGCGAAACCGGGATGACGATGCGGCGGGGTGCCGACTCTATAGACTTGAACGTTACCATTTTTATTTGATTATGACACGGGTAACCGTGCAGAATATGCGGATACATTTTCTATTAACGCTACATCTATCTGTTGTAGCAGACTGTTTTTAAGCACGATATTAATCCGTTCTGGAGGTATTTACTGTTGTTGTACGCCATAATTTCTGATGTACATGCCAATATAGACGCACTTGATGTTGTACTCAAGCGCATGGACGAAATGGGCATTGATGATGCTGTGTGTCTTGGCGATGTGGTTGGTTATAACGCCATGCCGAACGAGTGTGTCAAAAAAATTTCCGAACGGGGTTACCAGACCATATTGGGGAATCACGATGCGGTGGCATGTGGTGTTGAAGAACCCTGGGGCTTTAATCCCGTGGCGCTTACGGCAGCAGTATGGACGCGGGAGCAGCTCAGCAAAGAGTCTATTGAATGGCTGCGTGGATTGCCGGATGCACTCAATTATGGCCCTTTTATTGCTGCTCACGGTGCCCCGAAAAACCATAATACCTACTTGTTTTCCTGGGAAGATATTCTGCCCCACATTTATTTCACAGAAGAGCAGAATTGTAACATTTGTTTTGTGGGACATACCCATACCCCGGCGGTGTTCTGCACAGACGGTGCGTTAGCGATTGGAAAACAAGAGAAGATAACCCTGGAGCCGGATCGGGTATATTTCATCAATCCCGGTTCTGTCGGTCAACCCCGTGATGATGATGTTCGTGCATCCTTTGGTGTATTTGATGATGAGAATATGACCTTTGAAATGGTGCGCGTCAGTTATGATGTAGAGACGGCAGCGAAACGGGTGCGCGATGCGCAGCTTCCCCGTTTTCTTGCAGAACGTCTCATGCTGGGGCGCTAAATAAAAAAAGGATACGCTTGCAATGACATCTCCCGTTTCCCGTGAAGCGAATATATCGCGTAATACCAATGAAACAACTGTGGAATTGGCACTGAACCTGGACGGTTCAGGCATTTCGCAGATACAGACCGGTCAAGGTTTTTTTGACCACATGCTTGATCATATTGCGCGGCATGGTTTATTTGATCTTACTGTGAACGCAAAGGGCGATTTGCATATAGATGCCCATCATACGGTGGAAGATGTGGGTATTTGTCTGGGAAAAGCCATTCTTCAGGCAGTCGGTGAACCCAAAGGATTGAACCGTTTCGGTCATGCAGTAGTTCCTATGGATGAGACTCTTGCTGAGGCGGCAGTTGATTTTTCCGGGCGCCCCTATCTGGTATTTAACGCTGCGCTCCCTGTAGGTGATGTGGGTGGTTTTGATGCGGAGCTGGTCGAAGAATTCTTTTACGCTGTTGCCATGCAGAGTCGTATTACACTGCATATTGAATTGCGGCATGGTCGTAATTTGCACCATTGTATTGAGGGGATATTTAAAGCTTTCGGACGGGCGCTGCGCGTTGCACTGCAGCGGGATCCGCGTGTTCAAGGGGTACCCTCAACCAAAGGAATGCTGGAAACATGATAGCCATTGTGGACTACGGTATGGGCAACCTGCGAAGTGCCCAAAAAGGCTTGGAAAAAGCTGGTTTTGCCGCCGAAATTACAGATGATCCCCATATCATTGAGAAGGCAGACGGCGTGGTACTTCCCGGCGTTGGTGCGTTTAAAGATTGTTATGACGGACTGGTAGCGCGTGGATTGGATACATTGGTAAAGGATGCAGCCCTTGACGGACGTCCTTTCCTGGGGATATGTGTGGGGCTGCAGCTTCTTTTCGAGTATGGAGAAGAAGGTGCGGGTTCGCCCGGTCTGGGTGTCTTGCCCGGTAAAGTAGTTCGGTTTCCTGAAGCCTGTGACACGGGGTTGAAAGTACCGCACATGGGCTGGAACCAATTGACGCAGGTTGCAGGCCGCAGCTCTGTTTTGCTTGAGGGAGTTGACGCAAATCCTTATACGTATTTTATACATAGTTATTATGTAGTGCCTGATGACGACGATATAGTATTGGCACAATGTTCCTATGGCATTGAATTTACAGCGATGGTTGGGCGGGGAAACTTGTTTGCCGTGCAATTCCATCCGGAAAAAAGTCAGACGGTGGGTATACAGATACTGCGCAACTTTGGTAAACTGACAGAGGCGTTTGCACAACGCTGAGAGTGATAGGGATCCGACCAAAGAAAGGGCGAACGGATGATTAAACGTATTCTTGTAACCACAGACGGTAGTGAAAGTGCCGCCATCGGTGTGCGCTATGCCGTTGCACTTGCGGCAAAACAAAACGCATCCATACTGGCATTATATGTTGTGGACATTAAATTGCTTGAAGGACCTTTCCTGCGCGATTTATCTGCTTCGCTGGGTGCTGCCCCCTATGTAAACTATCAGGGCAACATCGCCCTCTTGCTGGATGAACGTGGTAAAGCTGCCCTCGAATACGCTTCGAAACTGTGCGAGGAAAAAGGGGTGCTTTGTGAGACCACCCTGGAAACGGGAATTGTACCCCGGGTAATTGTTGAAAAAGGGGAACTGGCAGATATTATCATCCTGGGCCGTGGCGGCGAACACAATGACTTTCTGGAAGGGCTTATCGGTTCGACCACGGAAGCTGTAGCCCGGCGTGCATCGGCACCCGTGTTGGTAACGGGTCGCGACATCCCCGGTGCCGACCGTTTCGTATTGGCATACGATGGATCCACACACGCGAAACAGGCATTGAAAGCGGGTGTAGCCATGGCGGAACAAGGGGCACGCAAAATGTGCCTGCTCGCAGTGGGTGATGAGGATGCGCAAAAGGTACTCGCTGAAGCACAGGAGTATTTGCAAAGCCATGAGATTGATCTTGAATGTGTCTGCAGGACTGGAGATCCGGGAGAAGTCATTACAGAGTATGCCCGGGAGTGTGATGCAGGTTTGATTGTTATGGGCGCTTACGGGCACAGTAAATTACGTGAATTGGTGTTGGGCAGTGCTACTTCCTATGCAGTCAATCATGCACCCTGTCCGGTGCTGCTTGTCCGCTGATGGATGTTGTTCCCAAAAGAGATTTAATATAGCATCAGGATAAATAATCATGTCTAAAAAGAATAAAGTAACGATTACCAGCACCGATGATTTCGCGGAAGTAGAAGCCGATTTATCCAGTGCTATGGAAATGCTGGATGGTGCCAACGCCCGTATAGAATTGCTGTTGCAGGATCAAAACAAACCTGAAGCGGAAGAAACGGATGTACCGCCGTCTGATGACAGCGAGACAACGGTTACGGAAACAAACGCATAACTGTTCCCCTGTGTCGCGTTCATCGTTGACAGGGTATGCATGGCAAGAAATATACTTATGCCGAATAAACCCCTTCACATATTAATTACGGATCCGCATTTACAGGGCGGCGGTCAGGTGCGCTATGTGTCCACTCTGGCTGCAGGTCTTGTGCAGCGGGGTCATAAAGTTACCATTGGATGTCGTCCCGGAAGTGTCCTTGTGGAACAGGCCAAAGCCGCAGGTGCCGTTGCGTTCGACCAGTTTAACTTTAAGGGAGGGGTACGACCCGAGGCTTGGCGCAGCGATTTGAACGCGGCGATACACTTCCTGAAAGAAGAAGCACCTGATATTATTCATGTGAACGGATCGCAGGATCACTGGACCCTTGCCGTTGCCGACTATTGGCTGGAACGTCCGGTGCCGTTACTGCGTACCCGTCACAATACCTATGTGGTGAAGAATAACTTACCAAACCGTCTTCTTAACCGGCAATGGACGGATTTTCAAATTGTGGTATGCGATACGGTGCGTCGTGATCTTGCGGCACACCCTGCATTTGACGGCGAACGGCTCTGCACCATTCACAACGGTGTGGATGCGTCGCTGTATGCTCCCGATTCGGAACACCGCAAGAAGGCACGTGCTGAATTTGACTGCACCGATTCTGATGTGGTGTGCGGTATTGTGGCGCGTCTTGTGGAAGCGAAAGGGCATGAATTTTTATTTCAGGCGGCAGTGCAGCTGAAAGAGAAATGTCCGCAATTCCGTATACTGGTTTTTGGGCAGGGCGTACTGGAGAAGCCCTTACGCATTATGGCAACTAAACTGGGAATTGCGCCTATGGTGCGTTTTCTGGGGTTTAGAAATGATATGGAGTATTGTGTGCAGGCATTTGATATTTGCGCACAGCCCTCTGTTGACTGTGATACATCCTCCTTCAGTATGAAGGAGCAAATGGCGGCAGGTATCCCCGTGGTAGCGTCGGATTATGGCGGTTTGACAGAGATTATATCGAACGGGAAAGAAGGATTCGTTGTCCCTGCAGGGACGGTATCCCCCTTGGCGGACGCACTCAAGATGTTGGTTGAAATTCCGAATCTGCGTACGGAAATGGGAGAAGCCGGACGTCAACGCGCCATAGCGGAGTTCAGTAGTGATGTGTTTGTACAACGCACCCTGGACGTATACCGGCAGGTAGTAGAACAACATCGTATTGCCAAAGAAACGGGGAAAATCGGATGATTACGGTTGCTCATCTGGATGAACAACGGGGATTGCGCGGGGGAGAACAGCAGGCGGCATGGCTTGTAAAGGGGCTTGCCGACCGGGGATTCAATACCCTTGTAATCGGTCGCGCCCGCGAGGAATTTATTGCCATGCACCCGGATCGTGATGATTTGCAGCGGGTTGCGCTGCCGTTGCGCGGGGAGCTTGATCTTTACTCTGCATGGAAGCTGGCGCGGATCACGAAACGTCTTCATGTAGATATCGTGCATGGGCATACCAGCCATGCTCACGGTATTGCTGTGCTGGCGAAAACTTTTGGAATGGCTAGTCATGTTGTTGCCTCGCGACGGGTTAATTTTATGCCTAAAGGGCACGTATTAAACCGTTGGAAATACAGGCAGGCAGACCGTATTCTATGTGTATCTGAAAAGGTAGAGGAAACACTTAATACCTTTGGATTACAGTCGCCACGGATAGGTGTGGTACATAGTGCAGTAGATATGGAACGGGCGATGATGACCCCTGTATCCCGCACTTCGCTGGGGGTTCCCGAAGATGCACCGCTGCTGATAAGTGCAGGTGCGTTGGTAGATCATAAAGATCACGCCAACCTGCTTGATGCCGTGGTGAAAGTACGGACTTCTTTCCCAACAGTACAGGTTTGTATCGCCGGGGAAGGTACCTTGCGCGGTGCACTCGAAACTCAGCGGGATGCCCTTGGATTACGTGACTGTGTGACTTTCCTCGGATATCGCGCCGACGCTCCGGGGATCATCCGTGCAGGGGATGTTTACGTCTCCTCGAGTTGGTCGGAAGGGCTGGGTACCTCCATTCTCGAAGCGCTGGCTTCGGGCGTACCTGTTGTGGCAGCCGAAGCGGGGGGCGCCAAGGAAATGGTTATTCCTAATGAGACGGGGCATCTGGTCCCGGTTCGTGATGCATCTGCACTGGCACAAGCGATTATTGCTGCTCTCACAGATCGTGACGGGGCATTACGCATGGCGGAAGCGGGTCGCCGTATTGCACAGGAAAAGTTTTCTGTTGAACGTATGGTGGAGCAAACCATAGCGGTGTATCAGGAACTGATGCAGGCATAGAGTATTAGGAATAGTTCTCGTTCCTCACGCTGTGCGTGGGAATGCATATCCGCCCGCTTCACGCACGCCCTGATTTATTTGAAGAGAAAAGTTATTTTTTTGTACTACCCCCACTCAAGGTGTACCATATTTCCAATATACTTGTGTTTATGAGTTTATAATTTAATACAGGGAGATTCATTGTTATGGCGAAAAAACTTCGTATTGGATTTATTGGTGCAGGCGGTATTGCCGTGGGTCACTATCACCGTATTCTCGAAACCAAAAAAGCGGTTGTTGCTGCGTTGACAGAACCCAGTGACGCGAATCTGAAAAATTTTTGCCGGCAGTGTCCGGGGGCAGATGAGTTGCCTGTGTATGGCGATTACAAAGATATGCTAAAAAAGGAGACCCTCGATGGGGTCGTTATCCTGAGCCCGCACACGGTACACTATGAACAAAGCAGTTATTCGTTGAATAAAGGTTTACACGTATTGACGGAAAAACCGATGGTGTGTACTATTCGCCATGCCAAAGCGCTTATAAAAAAAGCAAAGGCGGTTGATCGTACCCTGATGATTTCCTACCAGCGTCATTTTGAGCCGCCCTTCCGATATATGCGTTCCCAGATTCAAAAAGGGAAGTTGGGCGAAATAGAGTTTGTGCAGGCGGTGATGAGTCAGGAATGGCTGCGTCTGACCCGTAATACCTGGCGCCAGATTCCGGAGTTGTCCGGCGGCGGTCAGTTGAACGATTCAGGAAGCCATCTGGTAGATATCCTGATGTGGATGACGGGCATGAAGGTCAAAGAGGTCTCTGCGTTTCAGGTTAATTTTGATACGAACGTAGATATTAACTCAACACTCGCCATGGTCTTTGAGAACGGTGCACTGGGCAGCCTGTCTATTATTGGTAATGCGCCGGGCTGGTATGAAGACCACAGCATTGTGGGCAGCAAAGGTGCCCTTTACCTGCGTCAGGGCATGGATATGATCCAGCAGAATGCCGCAGGTAAAAATCTGAAAGTAAAACTGCCAAAGTATACGAAGAATCCGGATAGTAATTTCATTGCAGTTATGCTTGGAAAAGAGGAACCCGAAACGCCGCCGGAATGCGGATTGCGTGTTATCGAAGTAACTGAAGCCGCATGGAAATCCGCAGCCGCAGGCGGTAAGCCTGTGCGGGTACCCTGACCAATAACGGAATACTATAACGTTGTCTAAAAACGAAACTCATACGAGCCCCACGCAGGGGCGGGTTATGCCCTTGTTCGTGGCAGATGCCGTCTATCTTAGTTTGGTGTACGCTTTTTTTATTCTGCTGCCGCCGCTGGGACGGGATTATGCTGCCTTGGCGCGACCGGACAGCATCCTGTTTTTCGGCGGCATGGTTCAGCTATTTGGTGGATATTCCTGGGCGTATCTACTGCTTAACCTGTTGTTGCTCTATGGATGTATGGCGCTTATTCTCAGCATCACCAAAGAAGTGACAAAAGGACCGTGGTGGCTGGGTTCGGTAGCCGCCGTTTTATTTATGGCAAATCCGGTAAAGACGGAAGCCGTACTCAATATCAGCGGTGTTCGCGAACTCTGGCCGGGCTTTATGGCGTTACTGACCCTCTTCGTTTATATACAGTGTCGCCGGTCCACAAAACGGGGGATGCGTGGTTTGCCCCTGCTGACCTATCTTGTCGCTATACTGACCGGCCCAATCAATATTATGCTTTTCGCTGTGATTGCGATCCTTGAATTTACGGTGTATAAGAAGCGAAGCCGTTGTTGGATACCCCTGGCTCTGGTCGGGAGTGCAGCCTTGTTCATCAGCGGGCAGTGGGCAGAGATCGGCGCGCTGCATCTATCCTGTATGTTTACGCCTTTATTTTTTGTGGTATATCCCATAGGGATACTTCCTGATACGGTGGCTTTCTTTCAGCAATGGCCGCTGGCGGGCTATGGCATTGCCATTGCGGCGGTAGGGATCGGTATTGGTCTTATTCGCAAGGTAAACCATCCTGCCTTCACTTTCGGTTTGCTTGGTGCCGTTGCATTTCGTTTGTGTCAGGGTGGGTTTGCAGTGGATCCGATTACCCTCAACGGCGGCGGTCAGTTACTTGTCCCCATTGCGCTGATTTCCATTGCGGCAGCGGGCTTCTTCCATGCCGTTATCGAGAAATCCCATTGGCGCCGGTCGGTCGTGCGTTTCACAACCTTGTTATGTATTGCCGTCATGTGTTGTCAGATTTGGGTGAACCTGCACTGGCGTTATGCAGGTCAGGAAGTGGAGCGTTTTCAGCAAGCCGTTGTGAGTGTTACGAAAAACTATCCGGGAAAACCTGTTGCCGTCGCGCCGGATATCCAATACTATCGTACTGCACCGATGATGCTGTCCGAATCGGTGAGATACACCACCCCTTTCAGTAAAGCACAACCCATTGTACCGCTGCTGCCTTTTTCAGTAATTCCGCCAGTCAAGATTGTGGTGGAAGACTATAGTCCTCATGCCATTGCTTTGTCTGTACAGGGACTTGCTGCACCGGAGATAAATACGTTACCCCTTTTCTCGCGTGCCTGGTGGTTACACCGGCATGATCCCCGTAAGGCAGTTCCCATGTGTCTTGAGGCGGAAGAGTTTCCCTTCCCCGGGACGCTTATTCGGGTATATCTTCAAGAATAGCAATTCCCGCGCTGGTGCCGATACAGGTTGCGCCTGCCTCGATAAAGCGCATGGCATCCCTATACGTGCGTATACCGCCTGCGGCCTTGATGCCCATATCCCTGCCGACGACTTTCCGCATTAACTTCACATCTTCCACTGTTGCGCCGCCTTTGCCGAAGCCTGTAGCCGTTTTTACGAATGCAGCGCCTGCACGGACACACATTTCACATACAGCCGTTTTTTCATCGTTGTCCAAATAGCTGGTTTCAAGGATGACCTTCACGGGATGCTCCTGCATCGCTTTAACGACGGCAGTGATTTCCTTTTCCACATAGTGGGCATAGCCCGACTTCAGTGCGCCAATGTTAATGACCATATCTATTTCAGCGGCACCGTTCTGGACGGCATCACGTGCCTCTTCGATTTTCATGCGTGCTGTTGCCGCGCCCAGCGGAAACGCTACGCAGGCATCAATTTTTACATCGCTGTCGCTCAGTATTTTCGAACAAAAAGCGACCCAAACAGGATTAACGGAAACAGCACGAAACTCGAATAGACGTGCTTCTTCACATAGTTCGCGGATGTCAATTTCCGTAGCGAAAGCATGCAGCAGCGTATGATCTATCATTTTGGCAAGGGATGAACGGTTCACGAAACGAAACTCTCCTGGATGAAGTCAAAAGATGTAGATGCAGCGGTCACAATAAAAATGCACTTCGCATCTCACTTGGGATATTATAGCACCTGAAGCGATAATCAGGCACGTTTTGGATTAAATACGAAACGGAATAAATGAAATATTTTTCAACAGCGACAGCAGGCATCGGATGGATAGTATGCCTGGTATTATTTACCCCGTACACCCATGCTGAATTGCCTCCCAAAAGCAACTCTTCCCTTCGTGTAATGCAGCATTTTGCCATGAATGCAG
>JAGLCZ010000472.1 GCA_023145975.1 Candidatus Hydrogenedentota bacterium
TGGTGGTGGCGAAAAATCAAAGAAGGCTCCTTCAAGGAATACTACTCCCGCATGTACGATTCGCTGCTTGATCAATAGTAGCGGCAGCCAAAGACTCCTTTATCCTACCCCCTATTCTCCAAGAATAATCTTTGCAACGTTACCCGGCGTTATACCGGAACGCTGTGCAATCGCTTTTATCGACTCATGGCCGGAAGCTTCGATACCCGCCTTTTTAAGTTGCGCTACCCCTTCCTCTACCGACAACGCTGCTTTTTCACAACATTGCTGTACCGTCATCCGTCCGTACCCCCTGCCGGTATTTTCTTGACCCATGCCGCGATGCTTTGTACCTGTACCCCCATCGATCTTTACAACGGACTCGGGCTGTATAATAGCAAAGATTTTACTGGGTACAACACCGTGTGTTACTGCCAAATCATTAATTTTAATGGAAGTGTCTTTTACCTGAATACCTGCCGCTTCCAAAAGTGCGACCACCTCTTCCAGCGACTTATCCACTTCCTGTGCCAATTCTTCTATTGTGAGTTCTTCGGCATGGGGCATGGGCGGCTCGGGAGCGCGCAGTTCCCAATACATTTTGATGTCATCATTCCATTGGATAATAGTACTGAAAGGAGGAACGCCATAGAGGGTGCCGAAAAATGTAGCAGCACACAACAGGATTGCTAACGCCATTTCACGCTTTAAGTTCAATGTACCTCGCGATTTACGCACGATATAATTCCAGAAAATACTCCAGTTGTAATAGAGATGAAATCCGACCGCTATCAAAACAAGCAGCGACAAAGTAATATGAACTGTACTCCACTCCTCTTTTCCCAGCCCAAGAAATAGCCAGCCTGTCCAATGTGCAACCCGCCCCTTCGGTGTTATGTAAAGAACAATACCTGAGAAGGCTAATAAGGAAAATGCGCCAAAAAGAAGAAGGCTAAAGAACCCGCGTAAATTGAAGCATTTCTTTGCAGGTTTCGTATCCTTTTTTGAAATTTCATGGGCTTCACTCATACTCAAATTTACTCCTTTATGTTTTTATCCAGTCCCCGTCATGACAAAGATCAAACACCAAATTTCCACAGTATATTTCCCTCTATTCTAGCAAACTCAGCCAAAACATATCGAAATAGCCCTTTCAGAACTAAAAATCCCCGCAACGGGTAAACGTCACGGGGATATGATTTCATCGCACTTAAAGAATACGGCTGCTCTTAGAAGCAAATCTCCGTTTCTACGAACAGATAGTGGCATTCATCATTATCATCGCCACCCCACTGTGCAAGACCATTAAGGGGTCCGGCATTCCGCTCAAAACCATCTTCAGGAAGACAGATGGAATAACCGGCACGCATGACTAAATCTTCACTGTAGTGATAGGCAGCATGGAGACCGGCTCCAAGACCAATATCGCTGTCCCCATTATCACGGCACAAACAGCAGCCGCGAGAACCGGCATCTTCATCAGATACCAGGTAAACAACGCCTAACATTACATCAAGACATTCAGTTGGTCGGACCTGTACACCAAGTTTGTATACCAGCATATTGGACATATTCTGCTGCATATCCAGGAAGTCACAATAATTGGTGTTCGAGAATAAACGGTTAAAGGGAAGATCCCGATCGTTATTCCAACGGCTTTCATCAGGATCGCCACCGCCAAGGTAAGCAACAACAGCAAATACACGAGGCTGCCATGCACAATCGAACGTGTAACCAACCTTCAAGTTGGCTCCAAATTCATCGTAGTCAACATCAGCTTCACGGTCGAAAAGACGGAACCAGGGATTCGGGACATCATCAACATCACCAAACTGATACGCAACTTCAAGTTCAAAATCAAATGCACCAACTACGCCAGCTCCGCGGAGGCCAAGTGTGTGAAGATCAACATCGCCGCCATTAATAAAACCGGCAATTGCACCCTGATCATCATGAATGAACAGCCAGTAGGCATCAATTACGACATCTTCAATGCCGAGGTAGCTACCATAAAGACCATACAGATCAACATCGTCATCGCCAAAATCGCCAAGGCTCTCTGCCAGTTTCGCAGCAATCGCGTCAACAGTGACAACATCGTTGGCAAAGGTCAGACGTAATGCATCAAAAGACAGCCCTGTGAACAAAGAGCTCTTGTCATTCACACCCATAAGCCACTGACTGCCAAAAGCCAATTCCTGACGACCAACACGCATGCTGACCGGGCTGCCCCAGAG
>JAGLCZ010000473.1 GCA_023145975.1 Candidatus Hydrogenedentota bacterium
TCAAATGCCTTAAGCCGTTCTACGCAGGTGGGACACGTGCCGCACGCCTTCTCCTCTCCCCGATAACAACTCCACGTATGAGAAAAGTCCACCCCGAGTTCGAAACCCATGCGCACATTATCGGCTTTGGAATTATGAATCAGGGGCGCTTTTACCACCACAGCATTCCTTCTATTCAACGCCAGCGTGGCATTGATCCCCTCAAGAAAGGGAACTGTGCAATCCCAGTAGCCGTATTCATCCTGCGCCTGCGCTCCGTAGAACACATGAGAAGCGCTAATACTTTCAGCATAGGCGGCGGCTACTGACAGTAAAATCATATTCCGGTTGGGCACATAGGTGGACGGCTGTTCCCGATCTGAGCTGGATAGGTCATTAAGATCAGGAACAGGCACCCCGTCACAAATCAAAGACGACGTCTCTTTCAGGAAATCACCGAGACCTCCCATATCCAGGCTGCGGAAGGAAACCTCCTGTACGGCATTGCTTTGAAATCGAGCACATTCCATTTCTTTTTTGTGGCGCTGTCCATAGTGGATGCAAAGGGCGGCTATCCGTGTATATTCACTGCAAAGCTGGTGCAGTAAAACGGTTGAATCAATTCCACCGCTTACCAGAACCACTGCATCATATTGTTTCTTTTTATTTGACACGACAAAACACCTTGAACCGTTCCCGGTACTATCCGGCACATTCTTTCTACAGGAAAAACAGAACTTTATTCGATAACAGCAGTTGGCAGGATACCTTCACCGTACTTTCCGGATCCGGACTGCTCAGCAAGCTCTTTATGAAATCTTTGATGATGTCCACTCCTTCCATTCCGAACATTATAATAAAGGTCAATACCGTCAGGGAAAGGAGCAGTCCTGTAATCCCTGCTAATACACCGAGACCCGAAAAGAAACCATCCTCTTCAATCATCCCGATGCCGATGAGAAAAACTCCAAATGCCGGTGCTGTATTGGTGAGCGGCACAGGAATACACATGGACATGCCGCAAAGCACCACCACAATTCCCAGTATTCGATAGGTAAGAGCGTTGGAAAATATAAAGGAAAGGCGGGGACGTATAAAATATTCAAACAAGCGCAGGAACCGCACCATCATTCGTTGGAGGCGTGTGTTTTTTCCGAAGTTCACTTCTTTCGCTAAGAACCGCTGTGGGAGCCAGGGCACTTCTTTACGGCGCACGATCTGCGAACCCAGTAGGATCAGCACCAGCCCGAAAGGTACCGAATAACCGGGAGCCGGCACGGGCAGCGCAGAAGGCAGGGCAAGCAGTACCAGCAGTATGCCAAAGCCTTTCACATTCACCCGTTCAATGATGGTCTGCACCGTAACGGCTGTACCCGCCTCATCTTCCGCGAATATAGATTCAATATTCTCCGACAAACGCATAAGCTGCATTTCCTTGTAGTCGCCCGTTAAAACAACGGGGCTCCCGCCTGCATTTGTTCCAGCGCGGCATGATGGGTCAAATTGCGATACAGTGGTGTAACACTGACCTGTCCCTTTGCAATGGCTTCGAAGTCAGACCCTGCACTTTCCTCGTGCTCGGGTTCGGCACCGCCTATCCAATAATAAGTTCCGCCGCGCGGATCCTGCCGGGTGACTATTTCGTCCATATAATTACGTTGTCCCATGCAGGTAAATGCCATACCCTTCAGTTCCTCAAAAGGCAGGTCGGGTATATTTACATTTAAGCAGGTATCGTCAGGGAGTCCCCGGGCAAGAATAGAGGCAGCCACACGATGTGCCACTTTAGCAGCCGACGAAAAATGTTTGGGACGATGATTGACATTGGAGACGGCAAAGGAATGGATTCCGAGGAGCATCCCCTCAAAAGCACCGGCAACTGTACCGGAATAGGTGACGTCATCTCCCAGGTTCGCACCGGGATTGATACCGGAGACCACCAGATCGGGACGTCGCCCCAGCAATCCCCGAATCGCAAGGATAAGACAGTCCGCCGGCGTACCGTCCACCATATTCCAGCCCGGTGCTGTTGCTGTAACGCGTAACGGCTGATGGAGACTGACCCCGTGTCCTACTGCGCTGCGCTGACGGTCGGGCGCATAGACGACTACTTCGCCCAGCGGAGCGAGGGCATCTGCGAGCAGGCGCAGACCGGGCGCATGAATCCCATCATCATTGGTCAGTAAAATAAGTGGTGTGTTCATAATAGTCCTGAGTTATAGTCGGGAAGGCATGATGCCGCAAGTACAATTTCCAGAATGTATACAATTCATCGCATGGTTCTCCGTGGAATGCAGATTATAACTCAATTCATGCCCTCTATTCATTCCCGCGTATAACATTGAAATGAGAAGTACGGAGGGGAGTGCCTTGGGCAGACTGTGGATTTATTTTAAGATATTACTATGAGGGAAAAAGTGATTGGAGGTTATTATAGTCCAATCCATTTTCACGGTATGTTTTCTCAAAGAGTTCGTTATCTGTTTGTTCTGGAGTTTTGAAGAATTCAGTAACTTGCTCCAGTGGTCCTTTGCGCAGGATAATAATTATCGTTTCCAGTTGTTCCTTTACATGCTTTTGGAACTGTATCCCAAGAGAAACAACATTTCCTTCGTCTTTTAAGCGTAGTAACAACACCGGAAAATTGAGTACAGTCTCGTTCTTTTCAAGATTACTGATAACACAGGACTCCAGCCCCCAGTCTTTTTCGAGCGATTTCAGAACATGTTCTCGGAAAAAA
This sequence comes from Candidatus Hydrogenedentota bacterium, assembly GCA_023145975.1. Taxonomy (GTDB): domain Bacteria; phylum Hydrogenedentota; class Hydrogenedentia; order Hydrogenedentales; family CAITNO01; genus SLFT01. The sequence goes on from JAGLCZ010000473.1 coordinate 2,720, forward strand.
TCTATCAGCCCCGGTTCACCCGTCAGAAATAATGTCGTGTCAGAAACAATGCCGTCAATACTATCGTAATATATCAGGTGATGGGTATTTGGAACTAAAGTGTCTTGGGCACCCTCAGAAAAGATATACTTTCCCTCTAACGCTTTTTCAGGCGATTTTCTTGCACCAAGTTCATTTTCATGAATAGAAGGTCGTATTTTTGCGAGTTCCCTAATATCTGAACCAATAGATATGCAATTTAACAGGGACATTAAATTGGCAACCTGTTTATCTTTACTAGTTTCCGAAAGTTCTTCATTTGTTGCAGTTAATTCTGATTGATTATCTGACCTTTGAATAATTCCTGAAATATCCCAACCACAATCATCAAATAATTCAAGGCACTTGTCAACTGGCAAGGCATCTGTATTTTTCAAAACCGGGGAACCGCCAAAATCTACTTCATTAGATTTATACCAGATAACTATACGATTTTTTAATGTAGGATTAATTTCAGGTATCAGAAACCAGAAATCTGTAGAATTATTTCTCCATGTCAGAACAGGTACGTAAATCCCTTCTTTTTGTTCTTTAATTAGTTTCGGAATAGGAGTGCCAAGTGTTGATGACATAACATTTTTAGCATGTTCTAATGCCTTTTTTATTGACTTCGGATGACCCAATAATGAAACACTGATACCATAGATATTTCCATCGCTAACATCCAAAAGCAAAGATGCTTTTAGAGAAGAGTTTGGTGCAGTAGAAAGGTCCGCCATAACAACCGTCATACCAGTTGATTTTGCATCCAGAAAAAAATGTTGATGTTCGGGTTTAATAATATTTAGGAGGAGGCTTTTTTTGGGGCTTACTTTTAATTGCATTTTAGATGATAAGTTTTCCCAAAATACAGACCATACCTTCTCGCTTCTATTTCTAATGGTACTATTCTCGTTATGCACAATTTTGCTACTGTTATTTACAGGATTTTCTGAACAGCTAGAAAAAATAATTAATATGCATGCAAATAACATTGAGATTTTCATAAAATATTCCTATGCTTTATCTTATTTTCTCACTTGAAAGGCTAGGATGCCGCCAATAAGGAGGTTCAAGATTTGTTGGTGTGTTTTCTAACGCTACAGAATCTGTGGGGATCATTAAGCCCAATGTTTCCTCATTTATTTGGTTTGTCATCATCATTAACTCTCCAGCATTTAGCTTGTTAATTATCATATTTCGCACTTGCCATCCGTAGATTGTATCCATCCCGTCAAGTTCTGAAATTGCAGATTCGATTGCTTCATTATTATTGTACATATCCATAGCCGTTGCGCATTTCATATAAACATCAACCCCAGAATACTCATGGGCGGTCGAAGCACCTTCTGCTAGGTCTCCGCCAATCTTCAAGGCCATAAGTGCACACCAATAGGCATGGACACAAGCGTTAGTACGGCCATTAAGCCAACCGCCACCTAAAATTGCTTCTCTACCCCAATCTTGGGATGCGTCTCTTGTGCTATCGACATTGAACAGGAGGAAAGGGTGGAATGGTGTATTAATACTAATCCATAATTTTTGCCCAGGCGAAGGAACATCGAAGCATTTTATATTTGCAGCTCTGGATATTGAGGGAGTTTCAGCAATTACGATGTAATCTCCTTCATCTGTAAAATCAACCCATTTTCGTGGCCCGCTGCCACTTGCCATCCCCCCCCAAGTAGTACAGTACAGCCCTGTGTGAAACAGGATATCGTCCGGAACTGGGCACGCGACATGAGGGGAGCCAGAGGGGGTAGGG
>JAGLCZ010000474.1 GCA_023145975.1 Candidatus Hydrogenedentota bacterium
TCTCGTCCGGGATCGGATGAACCAGCCTTTGATTGATGCGTTACCCCGGGAAAAACCACTTGTTATTCTAAGTTTTGGGTTTTATCCCGTTATCCGCCCGCTGCTTCAGGCGGCAGGATTATCCCGGGCAACGCTGATCTGTTCGCGAACCCTGACCCGCCTCGAGAATCTGCGCGTTACGGGAAAGCCGGCAGCACTGCAAAAGTATGTGCCGGGATGGGATCTGCAGCGCACCTTGTTTATTACCGATTCAACGGATGATGATGCAGTAGCAGAGATCGTCGGAAAAGCTCATATTGTCCCCTGGTGCCCTGTCGCCGACCCTGCATTCAAAGGATACTACCTTCCCCTGCGCTATACCGTTGAAGGCAAGTATGCAGATAGACGCTATTTTACCTATCAAATCTTACAGGAAGACTTTGCCCTGCTTCTGCTGGCATATTCCTTTTCGGCATATTATGTGCTCTCTTTGGGTTTCCTCCTTTTGTCCCTGTACACCATTTACGAAATAGGGTATTACAAAAACGATCATGAAGCAGCAGCAAAGGAGACGAATCCTGTCGTTTCTGATGCGGCGCGGAACTTTCCGGCACATCCACGATTTAAGCCGTGGCTAGGAGCGCTTATTTTCGGGGGCATCGGCATTTCATTTGCAACCCCCCTGTATGCACAGCCCCTTTATGGAAGTGTCCTGCTGGCAGGCTGGATGCTGCTCCTTGTCGGGGTATATAGTCTGTTTTGGGTTTTCAACCATCTTGCCCCGATAAACCGTATTTTTATTTTCCCCCTGTTACATACGCTGAAAACTTTTTCCTTTCTTTTTTTTGTACCCCTCACGCTTATCGGTGCTTTGCTGCTTGCAGCACAGGTACTCAGTATATCTGCAAACTATCTCCTCTACCGATGGGGGGGCAACCTGCAGTGTTTTAACCGACAGGCGGCACGGCTGTTTCTCTTTGGGGTATTTGCAATGGTTCTGTATGCGAATATCTTCCCTGTGGCATTTTCTGCCGATCCCATTCGCCCGACCTTGATTCTCGTATGGGGAATGATCCGCACAATAGAAAACGCCTATCACAAAAATATCCTGCGGATTATTGCCGAATTTGTAAAAAGAAG
>JAGLCZ010000475.1 GCA_023145975.1 Candidatus Hydrogenedentota bacterium
ATTTTGGATTTACGATAATGACCCACCCTTTTAATTTTCCGAGGAAAGGGGAATAGTCCTGTGCTTCGACGAAAACGCGAACTGATACAAACCACCATATGCATAGCACTACTTTTTGTGGTGCCGCTTCTTTTGGCCACTCCAGCAATTAAACAAGGCGATCTAGCTGTTGATATAAATGCACTCACGACACGTACCCCTTGGCAAGAAGCACAACCCACCGGTCTTGAGCCCGCCGTTAACGACGAATACTCTCCTGTCATTAATCGCTACTATCCCTGGTATGCATTTATGAACCATGCCGGAAGAAGTGGTGAGCTTCCTTTGTGGAACCCTTATGAATCATTCGGAACCCCCTTTCTTGCCCTTTGGCGAACCCGCGCCCTTTCCCCATTTTCGCTGCCACTATACGTACTCCCTCTACATACTGCACTGGGCATATCTGTATTCCTAAAACTTCTTGTTGCAGGTCTCTGTGCCTATTATGCTGCACGACGGTTTCATTTCTCACCTATTTACGCCCTCCTCCCTGCTATTACCTTCCAGATGAGTGGTTTTCTACTGGTCGGACATTGGCATCCTGCATCTGATGTAATTCCCTGGTTTCCATTATTACTCCCTTGCCTACAGCGTATACTTCTTGGAAACTATCGCATATGGCCTTCTGTAGCATTGCTTATTGGTATCATGACGATTGGCGGTGATCCAGAAACACTTGTGGGAATCCTTCTGTTTTTATTTTTACTTACACTCATATATGGGATTCGCACGTATACTCTGAAGCACTTGGCCGGCGCGTTAATCACACTATTTTTCTCTGTTATCCTGGGTCTGACACTGGCTGCTGTACAACTCATACCTTTTTTTGAATTCCTACAGCAGGGAAGCCTTGAAAGCAGTATCCCAGATTCTTTTCGAGGCTCAGACTTAGCAATGCTGCTCGCACCAATCTCTCATTCTAATTCTATAACAGAAGCATCCTGGCTTCCCTCTGGACTCATAGGATTTCTATTGTTACCGCTCTGGTTGGCAGTGCGCCCTGCGGCAAACCGTATTCGCAAACGACGCATGGAATCTTTCCTGCTGGCAACTTTAGCCCTCCTATTACTATCTTTGTGTGCCCCCCTTCTGCGGGGAATCCCAATCTTTGCTTATATTGACACCTGGCATTTTGCAGTTCCATTCCCACTGGCTGCCGGTATGCTTGCTGCCACCGCCATAGAAGAGTGGGTGCATCTGGATGCAGATAAATGTAAGGAATCGCTAAAAAAACTGGCATGGCTTATCCCATTATTTTTGGGTACTGCATTCCTGTTTACTTTTTGGGTATCAGATTGGAAAAATAACGGGCAGCAGGGACTCAATAATTTTCTATGGACCAGCGGCTCCACCCTTATTGTGCTCTCCCTCTTATTAATAAGCGCATTCTGGCCAAAAGAAAAATTGCTGGTGGCTTCTCTAAGCCTTATTACTGCGGTACTTTGCTGGCATATATACACACCAACCGCACATTTTACACCTGCCCAACAAATATTTCCCGAAACCCGTTTTATACAAACACTACACGGACAGAATAGCCGTGTGGCTGGAAGTAAACACCTCCAGGACTGGCCATTATCACCCTATCAAATAGAACAAAGCTACAGTCCTTCAGGCATTGTTTTGAACCGTAATCAACATTTCATGGATCAGGCCGCTAAAAACCCGAAACTACTCCGCCTTTCAGGGGCACAAACACTACTTTTGACAAAAGAGGATATTCAAGAGCGTTTTTCCCCCCTGCGACCCATGCTTAATATTCAAGAAGTCTTTCCTTCCGGAGCGATACTCCTGAAAGACCTGCAGGCAAACGAGCG
>JAGLCZ010000476.1 GCA_023145975.1 Candidatus Hydrogenedentota bacterium
AAAACCTTGCTGGAACAAAACAAAGAAACCATAACCCGTATTACTCTTCAATACCCAAATAAAAAAATTGTATTTGAGAAAAAGGAAGTCATCGTTGAAACTCCTGAGAAAACAGAGGGAGAAAATGAGGGCACAAACGAAGGCGAAACTCCGTCTATTCCTGTGGAACCGGAAGCGAAATTTGAATGGGTACTTTCCCAGGGCGGCTTTGCTAAAAACTATACCGAACAGGAATTAGAAACGTTATTGACAAAATTTGCCATGCTGACAATTAGTGATGTTGCTGATCCTGATCGTAAAGAAGAATGGGGCTTTTCTCCCCCACTCTATAAGTTAACGATATCACGTAATGACGGCGATGATATTGTTCTCCTTGGCGGACATAATACACCGGGTGGTGACAGTTATGTACAACTCGAAGATGCAAAGCCCGCACTTATTTTTGAGATTGCCAAGTACAACTTTGAACAAATTTTCCCGCAAGGTTCCAAACTCTTTTCGCTCCCCGAATGGACTATCGAAAAAGATACAATTGGACGCATAGAAATACAGCGTACAGACGGACAAGTTGTTTTGATAAAAGAAGAAGAAAAGTGGCGCGTCATTGAACCTGCCATTGATCTCGAACTACAGAAAACAACCATTGACAGTTTACTTACCGCAGCAAGTTCTCTGAAACCGGTTGATTATGTGGATTCCAATGAAGATATAGGACTATTTGATACTACCGTTATCATATCTACAAATGATGGGAAATCACGAACACTTTATCTGGGTCAACCTTCCAAACATACGGACGGACGGTATGTGAAATTCGATGACAGCAAGAATATTCTAGTCTTGTCACGAACAGATATTGAAAAAATAGAACCGCCCATGCGCGATCTCTTTACCCTTTCGCTACTGGACTTTGATCAGAAAATAATTGGAAGCGTCGCTGTTAATCACAACGAAACCAATCTGCTGCTGGAGCGCAATCCCGCTGACGGCGAAAAATGGCAATGCACTGTCAATGAAAAACAATCTGAAACCTTGCTGAATAATGTCGAAGAGTTTATCTATACACTGAATGCTTTTCAGGTAGATAATTTCCTGCTTGAACAAAGCCCGGATGCGGTTCAAGTGGTCTCCACAATCACCGTGAATCAAATGGAAAAAGCTCCCGTTATGATACAGCTATCCGCCGAGAATAACGGCATGTACCAAGCCGTTATATCTGGATTACCCTATGTGTTCTCAGTGAAAACCGACGAGGTTTCTAGAATTATTGACGATATGCAGGTCTTTCTGGATATACCGGAAGAAAAGGATGCAGCAGAAGAAGTGACAACACAAATAAAAGCTCCAGACGCTATTCCTGTAGATGGGGTAAATATTCTGGAAACCGATGCTGCCGGTTCAGAGAATGCCGTTGAAATTGTGATACCATCCCTAGAAACGACGGCGAACGAAGATATCTAATAAGGGATAACAGAAATATACGAAATGGATAAGCAGGCTGTTCTTAAAACTCTCCCCTTGTGCCTTGCAGTACTGTTGCTGACATCCGGATGTAACCCAAGCATTCACGATGCTGTTGCCCGGCAGGAAACGGTCTCTGTAAAAAAGATGCTTGATGGTAATCCTGATCTGGTCCATGCTTTGGATGGGAAAAAGAAAACGCCGTTGCATGCCGCTGTCACATACCGAAAGTTGGAAGTATTTCCGATACTGATAGACTATGGTGCTAACATCAATGCTGCCGATATTACAGGTATGACGCCATTGCATGTTGCGGGAATGCTTGGAAGATATGAAGAAGCAAAGTGGTTACTGGAACATAATGCCAACCCGCTTATTGAAGATGAGTACGGTGATACTCCCTTACACACGGCAGTTGTATTCGGACACGGTCATATCGTAAAACTACTGATAGAAAATGGGCTTTCTCTGGATAGACCCAACGGGAAAAACGAAATGCCCGTTGATATCGCCAAAGCATACCGACAGCAAAAAATTAAACTCTATCTGGAATATCTCAAAAAATGTCAAAGTAAACAAATTCCCTCGTAATCTCATACATAGAAGTGTACCCTGAGCCTTGGAATCCCCCCTTTCTTATTTAATTTTATAAAAAGCACCTGATATTCTTCTCAATATGTTTGATTACTGTGTATCACACAATTTACAATAGATACGGTCAATATAATATCTTTTTAATGTATTTTTTGGAGAAGTAGATGAAGATTTCCGTAGCAAAACTGGTAGATGTTATTCTTGAAAAAATGGATGCCGCGAGCGAAAAACCATTTCCTGAAAAATCAGTTCGTTCACATCTTATAAAGCAGGGCTATAATCGTCGGGATATTGATTCCGCATTTACCTTGATCAATAGCCACCTGTCTGAAAAAACACTTTTAAATGAAAGTCAACCCGCCCTGCGGCAACTTGCATTCTTCGAATCCACAAAAGTGCAGCGGGATGTGCAGCACACCATAATGCGCCTCGAACTACTGGGACTCTTAGAGCCCTACGAGCGAGAAATGCTTTTGGAGCGTTTTATTCATTCGGAGGGACAAGCAGATATGGAAGCACTGTATTTTGCACTATCCTATATTATTGGCACCACTAGAAATGCCGAGTCTCAACAAGCCATACTATCAATATTTGAGGGATATTCTCCCACTATGCACTGATTCAAGGATTGTTCATGCAGTCGCCACTTATATCTACCCTTTACCTTCATAGATTATGGAAGCAAAGAATCCGACAAAACATCTATTCCCCTATGCAAAAACAAGGGGAAAACAAATGAATAACGAATATGTTTTGAGAAAACTTCGGTGCCTGCTGTAGATGACAGTGGTATAGACACATTCACACCCTGTACTATTTCAGATGACTTGATTCGAATACTTGACGTGGTATGTTCAATATGGTAAACTACTCCTTATTAGCACTCGCAACCAACGAGTGCTAACAGGTTGATTATGTATCCGAGGTAGTAAACACAGAGAATCAATATCATTGAAATGATGGATTGCCGGCTATGGCACCAAGAAAAACGCAAAAGCAAACGTCTTCCTTAGGAGAGCGTGAGCGCGAAATTCTGCATGCAGTGGTAAACAGTTATATTACCACTGCTGAGCCGGTGGGATCGCGGGCAGTGGTCAAGAGATTCAATATGAATCTCAGTGCTGCAACTGTACGTAACGCTATGGCCGATCTTGAGGATATGGGTTATCTACAACAGGTACATACAAGTTCCGGCAGGGTACCTACTGATAACGGGTATCGATATTACGTAGACCATTTAATGCACGTCCAGGAGTTAACGCTCAGCGAAAAACGTCGGATTGAGCATGATTTCTCCCAAAAGTTGGAAAGTGCTGACGATTTATTGCGTCATACGAGTCACTTACTGGCATTGGCGTCGCATCAAGCAGGAATTGCAGAAGCACTTGATACAAATCAGGTTCGTATACAGCGCTTTGAATTGATACCTGTAGGAAGAAATCGTCTGGCTGTCCTTATGGTAGATAACTATGGGACCGTGCGATCAATGATAGCGGATTTAATCGATCCGGTGGAAACGAATCAGCTGGAAAAGTTGAGTACTTTTTTAAATCATAACTTTGTGGGAACGCCCATCGGTTCTCTAGCAAACTCTATACGATCGCAGCTCGGTGAAATTCTCGGCGAACAACGCGTCCTTGCGCAACGCACTCTGGAAGTATTGGATCTTGTCCCGCAACATCAAGGGAAACGACTTTTTCTCAATGGTGCGGTACAGTTGTTTGAACAACCGGAATTTCAGCGTATGGAACAAGCACGAGAAGTATTTGGACTCCTTGAAGAACATGATAAATTAATTGATATATTGCGCAAAGCCGTCGCGGATGGTGATGGACGTGCAGTTTTTATTAGTAGTGAAAATGATAACCTTGGAATTGAAGATATTGGTGTTGTCGCTTCTACCTATAAAGTAAACGGTGAACCCGCCGGACTTATAGGTGTACTCGGGCCAAGACGAATGCCCTATTCCAAGTTAACCTCTCTGGTACATCACACGGCAGATATTGTCGGGCGGTTCCTGACAAAATTAACGAAGTAGTAATTACCCCACAACAGGGGCGAATAGAAATAGATGGGATATGCAAACTGATATATGAATAATAAGACAGAAAAAACTGAATTGGAAAAAAAGTTGGAATCTAAACTCGCTGAAGAGAAGTCAGCATCTTCAGAAGAAGTAACAGAACCAGCAACTGTAAATGATACGAATGCGACTGTCACAGAAGAACCTGCTGATGAAGCAGCGATAGTTCTTCAAAAACTGGAAAAGCAGTCTGCTGAATGCGAACAGTTGAAAGACCAGCTGCTGCGTGGACGTGCCGATTTTGATAACTACCGGAAGCGGATGTTACGTGAAATGGCTCAAATACGCCAAACTGCATCTGCAAAACTGATACAGGCTTTATTACCGGCACTGGATAACCTTGAGCGGGCACTGGCGCACACCAGTGCAGAAGACGGCTTCATCGAAGGGGTTTCCATGGTATACAAGCAATTCCAGGAAACCTTTTCCAGTGAAGGTTTGGAACCCGTTCCAGCGTTGAATGAAATCTTTGACCCGAATATACACGATGCCCTGGCAACTATGCCTTCTGAAGATATCGAAAATGGACGTATTCTGGAAGAGTATGAACGTGGCTATCGTTTACACGACACAGTCTTACGCCCGGCGCGCGTGATCGTCAGCAGCGGACCACTGGAAGTTGATAAAACTGAGAATGAAATAGAAACAGAATCAGAAGAAACTGCACCAACAGAATAATTACAAAAAAAACAACCCGAGCATAAAGGAGAGAATACAGATGAGTAAAGTAATAGGAATTGATTTAGGAACAACGAATTCCTGTGTGGCAGTAATGGAAGGCGGCGAACCCGTTGTCATCCCTAACACTGAAGGAAATCGCACCACCCCTTCCGTTGTAGCATTCACCAAAGACGATGAACGACTGGTAGGAGCAGTAGCCAAACGGCAGGCGGTCACCAATCCGGAAAATACCGTATTCAGCATCAAACGTTTTATGGGGCGACATCATGCAGAAGTACAATCAGAAGAAAAAATAGTGCCCTATACAGTAAGCGAAACCTCCAGTGGTGACGTACAGATTGAAATACAGGGAAAAACCAATCGTCCCCCTGAGATTTCAGCAATGATCCTGCA
>JAGLCZ010000477.1 GCA_023145975.1 Candidatus Hydrogenedentota bacterium
CGGTATGGGTGGCATGATGGGCGGTGGTGATGTTACCATGGTCAGTAATATATCAGATCTATTTAGTAATTTTCCGGATATGATGGTGGGTGAGTCCCCCGCATTGCCGGAGGCTGTAGGATTGTCTCGTATGGGAACGGGCGTGGGCTCAGGGCAGGCTGCAGGTGCTGGAGGTTATTCTTCTGCATCGAGTGGTGCGCAACTGGGTGCGGGCGCGGGTACCATGGGGCTTGGTGGGAGCGTGCTTACCTTGCTTGAACGTTTGGTTCCACAAGTTTGGGAACCATATACAGAAGAGCTCTTGTCGGATATGATTTATAATCCGGCAAATAACATGCTTATCGTAAAAAATACACCATCAAATTTGAAAGAGTTTGAAAAACAGCTTGCACAGATAGATGTTACGCCTAAGCAGGTTAGTATAGAAGCGAAATTCTTGACAATTCGCTTGGAAGATCTTAAAAAAGTAGGCTTCCAATGGGATGCGGACCTTAGCGATCAAAATTCGCGGTCGGCAAAGCTTCCCACATTAGAAAATGATTTCTATTTTTATGATGTGAACGGGGATGGTATTGATAATATTGTTCCTTTCTATAGTCGTCCCGATGGTTCGCCGGTGTTGACCAACACGATTACAGATGCAGTCATGGGTGGTTTGGTGAATCCAGCTTCAGCTGCACCTCCTACCTTTAATCTGCTTGGAAATATTCTGAGTAATGGGGATGGTGACAAACTGAGCGTAGCTTTTGATTATCTGGATGGTCTTGAAGAATCTGAGTTGTTGAGTGCGCCGCGTGTTACAACGATGAATCGGAAGCCGGCAGTTATTGCTGATTTTGCGACCGAGTATTTTGTATCCTCGGTAGATACGCAAATGATGTCATTTGCTGGTAGCAGCAATGTAAACGGAAGCACATCATTTGTGCAGAGTGTTACACCCCAGGCTTATAACTTTGGTATTGCATTGTCAGTTACCCCACAGATTCGTGATAACAATCAGGTACGTCTATGGTTGAATCCTGAAGTGCGTACCCGCACGGGTATAAAGTCGTTTGAACAGAAGCAGGTTATTGCCGGGCAGGAAATTGTTAATGAAATAAATCTGCCGACAACATCGTGGCAGGCAGTCTGGACAAATGTTATCGTTCACGATGGAGATACTTTAGTGTTGGGTGGGCTTGTTCAAGATCAGTCATCAAAGTCGGAGCAGAAAATGCCATACTTGGCAGATATCCCTGTTGTAGGATTTTTCTTCCGTGGCACGAAAAAAGAAGTTAAGCAGTCCAGCCTGCTTATCTTTGTTACTCCCGATATTATTGATTCGACAGGTGCACGCTTCTTTGACGTTACAGAGCTTCCATATTAAACAGTAATTTAAACAAAAAATGGGCGGTTCATGAAAACATGAACCGCCCTTTGTTATGGATATGATTCGATATTGTCTCTACAATATTTTACTTTTCTGGGTCACCCCGGTGGTTGCA
>JAGLCZ010000478.1 GCA_023145975.1 Candidatus Hydrogenedentota bacterium
ATCGCGAATTCGGAGACGGCAAGTTCCGCAGAAATTGTAACCGGGGCATTGCAGTTCCACCAGCGTGCCATCGTCATTGGTGAGAAAACCTTTGGCAAAGGAAGTGTGCAGACGGTGATCCCGCTGCAGCAGCCGAAAAAGACGGCATTACGCCTGACAACAGCCCTGTACTATACGCCGGCAGATGTTACCATTGATCATCAGGGTATTCTTCCTGATATAGAGGTTCCCATGACGCGCGAGGAAGAACTGGAACTGGCAAACCAGATGTACGAGGCTTTTGAGAATGATCCGGAAAGCCAATACCATCAGAATCATGGCAGTATGACGCCGGGTTACGAGGTTACGGAGGAAACGGTGGAAGACCTTCTCCTGGTACGGGCGATGGAAATATTTGCTGAAGGAGTAGGCTGGAAGGAATTGATTCAGAAATATCACCGGGATATTCATGAGACGCAAGTCGCTTCAGAGACCAATACATTGAACGACCCTGATGAATCTCCCCTCTCTTATGGAGAAGACACTACATCTCAACAGCAGGATACGGAGTCTGTTGAGGAGTAACGACACCCTACAGTATGGGACAGAAAGTGTATGATAATGCGACATGATAAACGTGCGGAAGATGCCTTGCGGTCCGTCAGTATTGAGCGGCAGTTTACCCGATATGCACCGGGATCAGTGCTGGTATGTTTCGGTGAAACGAAAGTGCTGTGTACGGCGTGTTTTGAAGAAAAGCCGCCCCAATGGCTGCGGGGCAAGGGCAAAGGGTGGATTACTGCAGAATATGCCATGCTGCCCAGTGCCACACATACACGGAGTAAACGAGATAGTGCCAAGCGGGGACGGGCACAGGAGATCAGCCGTCTTATTGGTCGTTCCTTACGCGCCGTAACGGATTTACGTGCTATGGGCGAGTGTATGATCGTTATTGACTGCGACGTTATTCAGGCTGACGGCGGTACCCGGAGCGCCGCTATTACCGGCGGCTGGGTTGCACTGCACGATGC
>JAGLCZ010000479.1 GCA_023145975.1 Candidatus Hydrogenedentota bacterium
TTATTAAGTCCATGTTAAAGGACGTTGGATTTCACCGTGTGGGTATTATGGTCCCGGTAGATTCGGTTCTCCAGGGTGAAAATTATCTTGACCCGATGGGCCCCCTGAAAAAAGAGTTTCGGGATGGGGATTCCACCTGGTCTTTGGCAACCCCCGAAGAACTGGAACAGGCACAGGAGCGCGTCCAGTTAATGAACCGGGAAGGCAGTATCGCGAGCTATCTTGAAACGCGGGAGGACTTGCGTAAAAGTATTGGCCAGACGACTTTTATATTTGCCTACAAACAATAATATCCGGGAAGATGCCTACGCTGGGATATGTTCAGCACGAGTTGCACAAGATATTCGCGAAAAATAAGCGAAGCTATACGAAATAAACCTTGAACCGGCTTACTCTTTACAGCATATCACTACTTTGCCCATGGGTCCTGCCTGAAGATGGGCAAAGGCCGCCTGCACCTGCTCAACGGGAAATACGCGCATAGACGCCTTCATGGGAACGATTGCCGCACGGAAATAATATTAAAATTCGACTGCTGCAAATAAAAGGTATATAATAGTCTTATTCGCAACACAGACTGTATTGCCCTTGGAATACCAATATGAAACTGACTATCACAACCCACGAAGAACAGGCAGAAAAAGACCGTAAATACTGGCTCCGACGTACACCGGAAGAGCGGTTGAGCCACGTCGAAGACCTGAGAATCGAAGCAGGAAAATTTCTGTACGATGAATACCCATCCCGACTTCGAAGAATTATTACAGTTACTCGAAGAACACCACGTTGATTATATGATTGTGGGTGGTTATGCCGTGGCGTATCACGGATATCCCCGATTCACGAAAGACATAGATATATTCTTCGCTTCTTCTGTTGACAATATTCGTCGCCTTCAAAATGTTCTGCTGGCATTTGGCTTTTCCGAAGAGGAACTTCTTGCAGCTGATTTTTCCACCAAAGGAAATATTATTACCTTTGGCGTGGAACCAACTCGAATCGATCTGCTAAATGATATTGATGGCGTCTCTTTTTCTGATGCGAAGATAAAAGTAGAACGTGGACATTACGGCAAGGTTAAAGTCACATTTATTGGCTTTGATGACTTGATTCAAAACAAAAAAGCAACACAGCGCACCAAAGACAAAGGGGATGTGGAAGAGATCCTGCAACAGAGAAATAAATCGCAAGATTAAATTCATCATGGACACACGAAAATACAACTGCCGTGCAGGGAATATATTTTATCTTTTACAGCGAACCACTACTTTGCCCATGGGTCCTGCCTGAAGATGGGCAAAGGCCGCCTGCACCTGCTCAAAGGGAAATACTTCGCTGATAACGGGACAGTGATGGTTGCGCTGGTACAGATCCACAATCTTAGTCCAGGCAGCGCGGGCTTCTTCGGCCTTGAAATTATTTACGCTCATCCCTTCGATTCGTATGTTTTTATGGATGAGCAGACCGATGGTAACGGTCGCCTTCAAGTCAGCCAATAATCCCACCACCATGATTCTTCCTTCCGGCGCCGCCATACGCACGCTCTTCTCCAGATAAGGGCCGCCCAGCATTTCCACCACCAGCGATACCGGCCGGTCGCCTGCCGCGGCACGCACTTCCTTCTCCAGGGTGGGCGATTCGCTGTCTATAGCGGCATCGGCACCCAATGCGATAAGCTGCTGCCGTTTTTCCTCGCTGCGGGATAAAGCAATCACCTGCGCACCCAGCGCCTTCGCTAGGAACACGGCGGCAACACCTACACCGCCCGATGCCCCCGTAACCAGCACGGTTTCCCCCGGCTGCAGGTTGCCGCAAACCACCAATGCGCGCCAGGCGGTGAGACTGGTAAGTGCGCCTGCTGCCGCCTGCTTAAAAGTCCAGTCGCTGGGAAGGGCCGCTAACCACGCTTCAGGAACAGGACAATACCCGGCGAACGTGCCCGGCAGGGATACACCCGTCAAACCGCCTCCAAGGACACACACCTTATCCCCTGTCTTGAACCGGCTCCCCTGCCCCGCCTCGACTATGATGCCGGCACCGTCCCGCCCCGGTGTAAAAGGCGGCGCACCTGCCCGGGGATATTGCCCCTGCACCAGATACCGGTCTGCCGGATTCAAAGCGGCATATTCAAGTGCCACCAGTACTTCACCCTGTCCGATTCGCGGCACCGCGACTTCATCCATCACCAGGTTGGCAATAGCACCTGCTTTGTGGAAACGCCATGTACGCATGTTATATCCCTTTCCATTGCTTACTGAAAGATACGCGGATTCAGAAAGAATATTCCTCTTCATTCGCTTCTTAGCTTAAACAGTATAAACCAAAGAGTTCATTCCATGAAATTACGGGCAGGGGTACCGCGTTAGCAATGGGGAATATTCCTAATTATTTAACCACAAAAGAACACAAAGAACACAAGGAAGGAAGCAGGAAAACGAAAAGTTTTTAACGCGGTGGCACAGAGGAAAAAAGATTATATAAAATCACAACCCGGCGAACACGCAAATAGATCCCTACAAGACGTATCGCGAAAATATATTACGGTTCCCACCACTGAAGTAATGGACAACTATAAATGGTCCCTATGGGGCTTTGAGTGAAAATTTAAACATAATTCATGTTGATCCCAAGAAGCCTAATACTACACGTCATTTCGTTTTTTATGAGACGAGGTAGAAGTCA
>JAGLCZ010000048.1 GCA_023145975.1 Candidatus Hydrogenedentota bacterium
CCTGAGCCTGAGCCTGAACCTGAACCTGAGCCTGAGCCTGAGCCTGAGCCAAAGCCAAAGCCTGTTGCGGCTGAACAAATAACTGCCACCTCGGGGGTAGTAGAAAATTCGACCCCCTCGGAACTGGCAGGATGGATAATTGGAGTTCGACGGAAAGTTGAAAGAATCTGGGTACTGCCTTCCGGTATATTTATGGATGATGAAGAAAATGTTGCTGAAGTAAGCTTTTGGGTAAATCGGCAGGGACACCTTCTGGGCGTACCTACGGTTACAAAACCCGCAGCCGATCCCGCTTTGGGTCAATCAGGTGTCCATGCCATCCGCTTAGCAGCCCCCTTTCCGCCACTGCCGTCTGCATATCTCCCTGAAGAACAATTGGTTGTGTATGGATTTACATTGAATCAATAAATAACATTTCGTTCTTATATTGAAAAAACGGTATAATGATCTGCAGTGACACTTTATGATGCAGCTACGATATTCCGTATATTTACTTTTTTGATATTGCAGTAATTTTTATTTGGAGACCGTCTCTTTTGGAAAATCCCGTTCAAGACACCGAAATACAGCCCCGGGAAGAGGGTAAACAGGAAGCCAAACGCGAGTTTATTGAATTAATAAAACTCGTGGTCATTTTCCTGCTTGTTTTCTGGGGGGTAAAGTCCTTTATTATCGAGGGCTATGAGGTACAGGGAGAATCCATGACCCCCGCGTTGGAAGACCGCGACCGCATCCTTGTTTTTAAACTACCCCATAAATTAAGCTCTCTCTCTCTTTTCAGCAGCATCCAGGCTTTCGATGACACAGACATCATCGTTTTTGAAGGCGTGGGCAATAAACGTTTTGTAAAGCGTGTTATCGCCCATAGCCCTCGTCTAACCGGGAATACGGTGGATGCACAGCACCTGGAAGAAACCGACTCCAAGAAAAACCTCGTGAAGGTAGAATTTGATCGCGGTGCTGTCCGTGTAAATAACTGGCAGATAGATGAAACAGCATACCTTCCGGAAGAGGCAAGAACGATGCGGGGGAAAGACGCCTGTATGCTGCAGCCCGGAGAATATTATGTGCTTGGTGACCATCGTCAGGTCAGTAAGGACAGTCGAAGTTTCAGCGCCATCGCAGATGAACAAATCATTGGCAAAGCGGTCGTGCGGTTTTGGCCCCTGAACAGATTCAAGGTACTGTAACTTTTAATGACCTGCCAGAGTCACAGGCGAACACAAGTAAGACCTGCCCAAAAGTATGGAAGTTATTCCAAGTGAAGAATACGATTCTTTTTTCAGATGTCCATTTGAAAGCATCCGGCGAAGACACTGCCGTACACAAAAGTTTTCTCACATTTCTACAGCATATTGATCCGAATCAAACCGAACGCCTGATCTGTCTAGGCGACCTTTTTGACTTCTGGTATGAATATCGACATGTCGTATTTTCAGGCTATTTTGAAACCCTTCGCACGCTTGCCGACTTGAATGATGCCGGGGTGGAATTACATCTTATATGTGGTAATCATGATTTCTGGGCGGGTGCCTTCCTTGAAAAAAATATCGGCATTCAGGTACACCGTGAACCGGTGCGCTTAGCCTTTGGTAATAAGGAAGCACTGCTGCTGCACGGCGACGGACTAAACCCCCGTGATTATGGATACCGCCTGTTCAAACGCATCGCACGCAGCCCCATTGCCATACGCCTCTTTCGTCATATACATCCCGATACAGCCATGGCAATAGCACAGTTCATGAGCAGAAGCAGCCGTACCCTGGCAGAGGCATCTACCCCCTCCGAAGGTCCCGAAGCACACTTTGTACGTGAACATGCCCATCATCTTCTCCGCGACGGCACAGCAGATATTGTCATCTGCGGTCATGCCCATGCCCCGGCAATCGAAGCAGTTTCCCTGGACGATAAAACGGGGTTATATGTCAATACAGGAGACTGGCCCAATCATCGTTCTTATATTGTTTACGAAGAAAATGACTTCCACCTTCGTCACTTTGAATAAAATCCAGGAATATTCCAGTCGTCTTTTACTTGACACCCCATCCCCACAATGCTTTACTATGAGAAATCTTTTTTTGAGTATAGTTCTTTTTACCATAACCCGCCAACAGAACGGAAATAATTTATGCTGGGATTAGGCGCATGGGATTGGATCGCATTGGCAGTATATTTCACCGGAATTACAGCCGTGGGAATCTGGGCTGCCCGACGTGTTAGCAACACCTCTGATTTCTTCGTCGGAGGACGCCGCTTTGGGAAAACCATGATGGTGTTTTTTTCCTTTGGGGCAGGCACCAGCGGTAATGATGCAGTAGGGGTCTCTTCAAAAACCTATATTACAGGTATGTCCGGAATCTGGTTTCAGTGGCTCTGGTTATTCTGCACTCCCTTCTACTGGCTGATTGCCCCCATGTTCCGACGCATGCGCGCATTGACTACCGGAGATTATTTCGAACAACGGTATAACAGCAGCGTCGCAGGATTATATGCCGTTATCGGCATCGCTGTACTGACCATTAATATCGGTATAATCCTGCTGGGGGCATCGTCCATGATTGAAGCAACCACAGCAGGCGCCATAAGCCGTCCCATAGCAATTGTCGGCATGACAGTAATGTTTGTCGTTTACGGAATGGCGGGGGGACTTGCCGCCGCTATTATCACTGATTTCATTCAGGGCATTCTCACCGTATTGCTTTCTTTCCTTTTGCTGCCCTTTGCATTACATGCCGTGGGCGGTTTTTCAGGATTACATGTCGCCATTGAAGATAAGAACATGTTCAGTCTTGTCGCCCCGGGCGAAATCAATATGTTTTATATCTTCATGCTTTGTCTAAGCGCACTCGTAGGCATTGTAACGCAACCCCATATCATGGGCGTCTGTGCTGCGGGACGTTCCGAGATGGATGGACAAATCGGATTTGCAGGGGGAAACCTCCTCAAACGATTCTGCACCATCGCGTGGATGTTGGTAGGCATGTGCGCGGTGGTAATGTTTAAAGAAAGTAATCCACCCATTGAACCCGACTTGGTTTACGGAACTGTGGCACAACGTTTGTTACCCAGTATTATGCCGGGGCTGGTAGGCATCTTTCTTGCCGCCCTAATCGCATCGGTCATGTCTTCCTGCGATGCATTCATGGTTTCCTGCTCTGGATTATTCACCCAGAATGTTTACCGACGCTGGTTGGTTTTGAATAAAGGAGAAAAGCATTACGTCTTAGTAGGACGTATTACAGCACTTTTGGTAGCCTGTTCTGCAGTCGTATTTGCATTTTTAGTAAACGACGTACCCAGCGGGCTTGTCCTGTTTTTCAAACTGCAGGCACTTATGGGAGCAGCATTTTGGCTGGGTTTATTCTGGAGGCGTGCCACCGTGGCAGGGGCATGGGCCGCAACACTTTCCGGATTTGCAGTGCTCATGGCAACCTCGCTCCCCCGGTTCCATGCCTGGGCAGCAGCACATCTTCCCGACTATATGATTTGGGAGGATAAGTTTCGTGATTCCTGGCAAATTTGCATGTATCTTTTCACTGCTTTTGCAGTGGGCATTATTGTGAGTCTGCTGACGAAACGGGTGGATCATTCGAAACTCGACCAACTCTACAGCTGTTTACGCACGCCCATCCAGCCCGACGAGCCCCACAATCCAATTCCTTTTATGCTTCCTGAAGGGGTTACCATACCCTCTCCCCGAAAAATGATCTCCCATCCCGACTTTGAAATTCCTATCCCCACACGCACATCGGTACTGGGATTTCTCTTCTTCTGGGCGTGGGTAGGTGCCTGCATTGGACTCGTGTATTGGATGGCCACCTGGGGTGCATAGTAACCTGTAATTTGCACCTGCCCGAAAAATATCTCTGAAAAAAAGAAAAACAGCACACTGAAAACGCTGCTCTTCGGTTTCAAATACAAAAAAACAAAACAAGCCGACCCTTTATACAAAAGAGTCGGCTTGTTAAGATTGTGTCTCGTGCGTCAGATGCGGTACTCGTTCTTTTTGCCA
>JAGLCZ010000480.1 GCA_023145975.1 Candidatus Hydrogenedentota bacterium
GTTTTCCGTTTTTACAAAGCGTTCGGAAAGTAATGTAACTGCGTTCTCTTTCTCCGGGATAATGGACAAAGATAATATGCCTTCTTTTTCTCCCCGGAACATAGCAAGCAACCGGTGGGAAGGCGCTTTTTTTACCGATTCACGCCAATCGAAATAATCCTTAAACTTGGCTCCCTCTTCTTCCTTGCCTTTTAGTACCCGTGCGATACAGTCCCCTTCTTCAAGAAACAGAGAACGAACAGCACCACGCCCATGGGCATCTTCACTGACCATTTCCGCAATAATATCACGGGCACCCTGTAATGCCTCTGTAATATCTGCAACGCCTTTCTCTGTATTTACGAATTCTGCTGCTGCCCGGTTTAGATCGCTTATTTCCTGTGCCAGAATCATCAGCGCCAACGGTTCCAGGCCTTTTGCGCGTGCAAGGGTTGCCCGTGTTCGACGTTTGGGACGATAGGGAAGATAGATATCTTCGAGGACTGCCATTGTATCTGCCGCTGCAATTTTATTTTTTAAGGCTTCGGACAGCAGCTCCCGCTCGTCCAGTGACTTCACAATCGCATCGCGGCGTTTGTCCAGATCGCCTAGTTGCTTCAGCCGATCCCTGATTGTAGTCAGTGCTACTTCGTCCAGCGAACCTGTTGCCTCTTTTCGGTACCGCGCTACAAACGGTATCGTTCCCCCCTCGAAAAATAATCCTGCCACCGTCTTGACCTGACCGTGGGATAATTTCATTGCCGTTGCTATTTTTGTTATATGTATCGTATTCATAGAATTCTCTTATGTTCAGAAATGTGTTATTTCCGACGGTTGCTCTGTTGGGACTGGCAGCAATATGTTGGAGGGAATGGGATTTTCAAATAATTTCGTCCAGTAAGCGAAGATAGAACCTTGCTGTTGATAGTAGAAACGAAAAACTACGGTGCCGTATATTTTTAGTGGGGTGTTCCGAAGTCTATCCAGTCTGTTTTTACCGTGCCCGCTTCGGGTGCAGTTTCCCCG
>JAGLCZ010000481.1 GCA_023145975.1 Candidatus Hydrogenedentota bacterium
TCAATTTCCGCAATAGCTGGCTTAAAATTAGCTGCTAACTTCCCTTCAAATACAGTCCCAAGTGTAACAGTTCTCTCCGCCATTTTATCCTCATCAGGGGGCCAACTGCTATTGTCCTTTCACCCAATTGGAATGCTGTTGTTTCATTTTGGCGGTAAGCCCTTCCTTCGCTTCCGAGGAAAGATGCTCATAGTCTTTTGGGTCGCCAAATTGTGGGAGAGTAGCAGCCTCCGAACTGGTATTGTCCGAAGGTTTATTATTATCTTTAATTTCAGCGCCGTGCAGACTGGCCTGAAACTTATAATCCGCAATACGATCAAGCTGCAATTCTGTGTACATAATCCCTATCTGGTGAGAGGTCAGCCCTCCTTCCAGATAAGGAAGGGTAAAATCTACAAGCCTATATCCGTAGGCTCGACAAACGGCGAGGATGATGGACTCGTCCCGTATAGGCTCCCCATCTCCACAAACAGTTGTGTCCCCCGCTTGATAGGGTTTAGAAAGTTCACTTCCATAACAATAGTGATAAATTCCATCAACTGCCCGGATGTTACAGCATCCATAAACTGTTTCCTGGTCTTACTGGTACACTTGGTTACGAGTAGGGGGACGTTACTCTCAAGCACCTTAGACAATTCTGCAACGTAATCAACATCACTGGCTTCAACTTCTGCTTTCTCCGCAGCGACTGCCATATCTTGTGACACTTGCTTAATTGAGAGCAACACTTTACTACCAATGATTTTCTGATCGTTATACGTCAATGGGTAAATTACGATTGTTTCCGGGTCGCGTGTCCCCAATAACATTTCACGAATTTCTGGATTGAGTAGCTGTTCAACTTGGTCTGACATTACGATCTCCTTAATTGGTTATGAGCAACACAGTGCAGGTGAGTGGCCTGCACTGTGCTACTCGAACTTACTTATCCAAAAACGATAACGCCAAGGGACTGTCCATCCCAAGCAGCATCTCCGCCGGATACTTCTGCATCAGCACGCTTGGCCTCAAAAGTAATAGGCACTCCAGCAGCCTCTTCTTTCTGCAAGTCAAGCTCAGTTGAAGCGGCAACCTGACAACGCGGAAAGATGATTGTCAGTGTATTGCTACCATTGGGGTAGGTATACACGGCTTCCATCCGCACGTATTCAGGAGCAACGCGACTACCAATTCCAATAGTCCCAGAATGCGCATTTGCATAAGCATTCGTGCCCGAAACAGCGGCAACCGTGCTAAAAGAATACGTATCATCTGATGCCCACGTACCGGTAAAATACGCCGCCGGAATACTAAAATAAGGGTTGCCCCCATTATCAGGAGCGCACTCACTGGACAAATTAGCCGCATCAACGATATGCCCGGTCACACTGCCAAATACGGAAAAAGCAGTCGCTCCAGTAAACACACAAGTGTATGTTTCACTGACAACGCCACCAGCATCCGTGACAGCAAGTGATTTTGCGCCATCTACGGTACCTGCGGATGACACTTTGGTGCCAGCAGCGATTGAGGCGCTGATGTCCGCAAGCGGGTCAACGCCATTGGCAAGGGCAAGGTTGTAAGGGGTAATCTCATTGAAAGTACACTCCAAGGCGGCAGTTTCTTTCATTGGGATACTCAAATCTTCCATTGCCGGAAAACCTGACTCAAATTTGTACCAATCAATATTTCCGACGTACTTTGTGTTTGCCAGTGCGCCAATTGACGCGCTTGACGCTAACACTGAGGTAGCTGTCGCAATATTGGAAAGGGAGTTCCCCACCCGAATCTGAGCGAGACCTAAAGCAATAGTGCTACTGTCTCTGGTTAAGGGGCCAGTACTAGCCATAATAATATCCTCCGTAAAATTAATGTTTCATAAATAACACGACGACGACTATTCGGGGAATCCGATTGTATTCCTATTTAGAACCACCGGGAAAGAATGTAACTTCATTCCAGTGCTTACAACTTTTCCGCAAACACCGCATTTTCACTGCCCCCGCAATTAACATTTCAACTGGAGGCTCTGGCAGACCACCAAAACTAAATCGCAGTAAACCATTCGGCATTCGTTCAATTAATTTCTTTCCACACTTTTCACAGTGAATAAATAGCTTGCTCATATTCTTAAATTACCGTTCCCCATCGTAAAGAAAAAGAAATCCCTTTTACTTTTGTCCCGTCGGATGTGAGTTGCTGAATACCTTCCATAATATCTGTTACCATCATCCCCCCAACTGCTGTCCATGTGGCAGGATTAGCATTTGTGGAGTTGTAAAGTGTAATCCGCTGTGTTGTATCCGTCTTTGTTGGGTCTGTAATATTCTCTATTAAAGTATCCGTCAACTTGGACAGCGCAATACCTTCTGTGTCATTTCTGGTACAGCAGTTAACTTCTAAGACATTTGTGGACAGATAGCTCCTGCGAAACTGCCCAAAATTAATAACAAACCACTCTGTAACCGTGCGATCTCGCACCTCTTCGTACAAAATAGTCTTATCAAATAAAACAATCTTGCCAGCACCGGTCACTAAAGTATCAATAAAATACTTTTTAATGGAAGACCGAAAATAAAACTCAGAGGCTGTCGGGTCGAGACTCATCTGCTACCCTTGTATGTAAATCCTGCAAGATATTAAAAAACGTATTAGTAAAATAATCTACGTGTGCTGCTTCTTCTGGAACCGTATCCTCAAAAACAACCGTGCTGTGTTGCAGACAAAATAGAATACTCTCAATCTCTTCCAAAGTAAATTCAGTGATAATTGAAATGTTTTTTGGAATGATATCGACTACTTTCATTTTCTCCAACCCTTTTTCAGTGCAGAAACAGCTTTAGTTAAATGCTTCTGATATCCGTTTGCTTCGTACTCAAGTGCAGTGGGCCAAAATAACGGTCTAGCGGCAATATGCTGTGATTTCCCATTCTGCATCCAATCCGCCCCATTTTCTAACGCCATTGCGTATTTCAGTATTGAAGTGGCTGATGTTCGTCCATAACTTTTATGCCCTGAATCCATAATACTTGCGGGGATTGTCCCTGCAAACGCAGTGGGCGAAATTTGAATAGACTGAATTGACCTATGTAAATCTCCACTTAAATGCCAAAATGTTTTCGCGGAAGGGTAATGAATCCCTTTCCATACTGTGTATACTTTTCCTAAAGACTTAAAAGGAAACGCAAAATTCTGTGTAATTATCTTCTGTTTCACCAGCGCAACGTACTCAAGAGAGCAAAGTGCCGGAATTTGTTTAGAGTGGGTCTGTGCCGCTTTCAGAACCCTTTGCAGATTGTTGCGGAGCTTCTTCACTCCGCTTAAACGTACAGTAATCCCCCCGCGTGCCATGCTCAAATACCCATCCGTCTAAAATTCGCAGTACATTTAATCCCGGTGTGTCTGGCTGCATTGCGGTTAACGAAAGCGCCGTACCCCGTCTATACATCCGTATCGACTCAGCAATACGTGGGGTGTCCTCTGTTTTCTGTAAACAACAAAACCGGTATGCATCAACCGCCTGCTCTTCCATCATTGGCTGAATCGCATCAATAAAAGTTTTGTCTAAAGTTTCCCATTCATATAAAATTAACGTCCAATCATCATTCGTAATAGCAAGGTGGTGCGCCGCTTCAATATGATTCTCAACAAAAAAAGTAGTTACCTCAACCGGCAGCACATCTACCGACTCCACTGTTTTCTTTGGAGAACCCTTACTATACGCAGGGCAAATGATACACACCCCTAAATTATTCACGAGTATCATCTTCCAATTCAACTACGGAAACACCCGGATACCGTCGATGAATTACAGCCGCCACGCGGTACTGTTCGGACGTGCTATTAATAAGAATGCGATCATGCTCTTGCACCCCATAAACACTGGAGATAAATAACTCTTCTTTCTCTCCACGGGAAAAACCAACATCATCATCAATGTCGCTTACATTCCCAAACAACGGTGCATAAAGTAACGCCTTCTGTGCAGAATGCTGTGCAACAAAAGACATGCTCGTATCGTATCCAACAGTTGTGTTTGTGGCACGTAAAATATCAACTGTCACATTTGTCTTATACAAAACCGCCAAGTAGCGGATAATCTCATCTTCAAATAAATCAGGCGTATTGTTTACGCAGAGAAAGGACTCTCCCACAACGGATGTGACAATTACATCTCCGGGCTGTACCAACGTCGTCGATTTCAACACCGCTTCTAAAAAGTGCTCACGAACAAACGGTTTGGTAACTTGCCGATTCGGAGTATACGTAAAATATTCCGTCGCCGCACCGGTACTGACACCCGCACGTTCGGTCGTGAATGAGACACCGACCTCTGCGATTACATCAGCTATATCGCGATAAACGCTCATTATGACTGTTCATTAGGAAAGTGTTGGACTACATTTTCAGCATCATACGTAGTGTCTTCACCAGCGCCATTATATTGAAATCCTGCATCCACCTTCGTGCCCATTATTCCCGCCAGTGTATTACTATCGCCTAGCCCCAAAGCATCTAAGAACTCTTCGGGGTGCTCCTCTAAAGCCTCTTTGAATAAATCATCCATTGTGGCAATGAGAGAAGAATAATGGTCAAACCTGTGTTGTAAATTAATCTGCTCATACTTAAACTTGTGCGCACTCTCGGACATCAGGTAAAAGAATAAATGGCGTTTAGCCCGCTGCTTCGCCCAATACTCCTGAAAGCCGTTTGATAAATCAAAAGACCATCCAGTTTCACGAAGAGCATCCGACACGGCGTTGGTATAATCAACGTCTTCCAGATAATTAGAAAGCCCTTTCATTTCCTGTGTAAGCAATACAATAAGTGCAGCAGAAGTCATAAGCCACCAAATTATTTAGTTACTTTCTTTTTTGATTTCATTCGTTTCATTCCAACTTTGGGCTTAGGCTCCGAAGTGGCTTGTTTTTCTGGTGTCGCTTCTTTTGCGGCAACGGCAGTCGGTGATTTTCTTGCTTGCCCGTACCGAATTTCCCACCGAAAGGGGTGCTCTTCCATATCATCCAAAAGATGCTGGTCAAACGGAGGAAGCAATTCTTGTCCCCCGAATAAAACACCGGTGGTCGTCTTAATATTAAACCCCTTTATAGGGGTGGCACCCAGTACAATTTTCATCTTATCTCCTTGCAAGTGCCGCAGGGTTTTACCCCCACGGCACCGCCTAGAATCGCAAAAGCTGACTTATGTCACGGTCAACTGATAAATTGCATCACGATGATACAGAACGGGCAAGCCCTTATTCTGCACACGCACCCAAGCCATATCCGGGTCAGTATCCAACCAAGATTTAGGAGTCAGGTCATATCCCCGTGGAATACCAAAAGGAGCATTTTTCCACTCGGCAACCGCTTCGCCCTCAACAGCTTTGGTAAAGAAGATAACTTTGTTGTCCGGTACGAACATCTTGGTCATCATCACATAATCTTCACCGGCTTTGAAACTGGCAGTCGGTGCAGAACTCACTGTCACAGTCCCTGCTTCGGTCTGGATAGAAGCAATGGTCTCATCTTCATATGTGCCAGCAGACACATCATAAAAACGCAAAGTCCCACCAACTTCAAAGTCAACGGTGTCGGCAACAGGAATAGCTGTCGTGCTACTACCGGTGACAGCACCAACAATCAAGGAACGAACTTCGTAGGCTTCATCATAAATGATGATCTGCGGGATATCCAGCAAGCCAGCGAGTACGTTGGGGTTAACGGCAACAAGATTATTCAAATTACCATTGCGAAGAGAACCGTCACCGAAAGCATCCTTACGGAGCAAACCGGAGATATTGGTATCAGCCGCCATCAACTTCAAAGCCGTGGTGTTCATCAGCATTGCGTCAATTGTGCCATTATTGGCTTGTTTCACAGTAGACTTGGCGTCCATTACGTTACCAAGAATATCAGCGGCGGACTGTCCCCACCTTGCGGTAGAAGTCAGAGTAACCTGCTGGTCAGCCGGAATGTCGTAATCCACACTAATCCGTGTACCACCCTCTTCCTCATAACTGAAACTGCCATCACACAGCATTTTCACAAGCATCCACTCTTTACGCCGACGATTGCGATTAACCAGATTAGCATACTCACGGGCAAGATGTTCCTGCGCGGTAGCATACTGCTCAAGAGTTCCAGCTTTCCGCATGTTGTTCAACCACTCTTCTGTGAAACCAATCTTCTCAGACAAGAAGGCAGCTTTGGCAGAATGAGCAGCAATGCCAGCAGGAGCAGTGGTCGGAGACGCACTGCCCGGAGCGATAAACGGAGCAAGTCCGCGAGAACCGCGAACACTTTCCCAAGTAATCGTATCCGACTCAGCAGATGAACTTCCGAACATCGGCGTAATCATCAACTCCGGCGGCGCAGTAAACTTGGTGATGAATTTGGTGAGAACTTCTAATCGAAGCTCAGGAATATCTACAGGTGCATAAGGCATAATTAAATCCTCCAATTAAAACCGGTTAAAAATTGATTACGGGATATTAATAAAACGCCCGATAGCTACAGCAGAAAGATCGGTCTTGGCAGCAGCATCCAAGGGCCGAACAACATCTTGATACAGTACGGCATTGCCCAGAAGCAGTACAGTATTTGCTCCTTTCGCATTTACGCCGGTTCCGGTATCCACAGATTTCTCCAAAATACCAACGGCAGCGTCACCACCTTCAACATAAACGTGAGCAAACCGTGCAGTTGTAAAGGAAGTGGCACCGATATTGGACGTTACGGTAATGGTCGCTTTGTACGCGCCACGAGCAATAGCTGTAATCGCGCCAAGGTTTTCTCCGGTGGTAGTGGAGTCGTTGAGCATTAAATCATCCCCAACTGCAAATTTGTAGCTGTCTGCCAAAGTGACATCAAGCAGCTTATTGGCAGTGCCACTATCCGCAACCAAATACGCACGCCCCGGAGCATACTCAGCGCCGGTCACTGCTGTGGGATTATACGGAATCAATTTTCCATCAGTTCCGGCAGAAGTATTCTTTGCCAGCAAAGTCCCGTGTTCCAAGATACCCAAGCCAGCACGCACAGTTGCAGGGATTTTCCGTGCAATACTCGGCTCACTGTAGTACAGCCGATGTGCATCAGCCGCTAACCCATTTTGAATATAAGGGGTGTCATTCATAATACATTCCTCCAAAAAGAACGATAAATGTTAAAAACTATTTAGCGGCCTGAACCACTCCAA